>WJIM01000211.1 GCA_014730285.1 Candidatus Zixiibacteriota bacterium | reverse complement strand
TCCCCGGAAACAATTGCTTGAAATAACTGTAATATTATGTATATTCCGCTTTTCACGAAAGGAGATTGTGTGCCTGATAATAAAGATATCGAGACAATGGAAAAGCTGAAAGACGCGCGCGATAAGATCAAATCCGAAGTCGGCAAGGTCATCATTGGGCAGGATAAAGTCATCGAGGAGCTGTTGATCGCTATTTTATCCAACGGTCATGTGCTCTTGATCGGTGTTCCCGGACTGGCGAAAACGCTTCTGGTTTCCACACTTGCGCAGGTGCTTGACCTGAAATTCTCGCGAATCCAGTTCACTCCCGACCTTATGCCCTCGGATATCACTGGAACAGAAATCCTGGAGGAGGACAGGGCCACCGGAGGCCGTGAATTCAAATTCGTCAAGGGCCCGGTATTTGCCAATATAGTGCTGGCCGATGAGATCAACCGAACCCCGCCCAAAACACAGGCGGCGCTTTTGCAGGCTATGCAGGAACATGAGGTTACAGCCGGCGGGCAGACATTTACGCTCGAGGAGCCGTTCTTCGTGCTGGCAACCCAGAATCCGATCGAGCAGGAAGGCACCTATCCCCTGCCCGAGGCACAGTTAGACAGGTTCATGTTCAATATTCTCATAGATTATCCCACATACGAGGAAGAAAACGAGATCGTCCGTACCACAACCGCCCTTCAGGAACAGGATATGCAAGTTGTTCTGCGCGGCTCGGATATTGCCGATCTGCAGAGGCTGGTCAGGCGTGTCCCGGTCTCGGATCATGTCATCGATTACGCTGTGCGTCTGGTGCGAGCAACCAGATATTCTGCAAACGGCACAAGTCTCGAATACATCAAGGACTGGGTTAGCTGGGGCGCCGGGCCAAGGGCCTCGCAGTACCTTATTCTGGGCGCCAAAACCCGTGCGATTCTGGACAACCGTCCCACACCCTCGGTGGAGGATGTGCGCGAGGTTGCCAAACCGGTCATGCGTCATAGAATCGTTACCTCTTTCAATGCCGAGGCCGACGGCGTGACCGCGGAACATATCATCGGACGGCTAATCGAGGATGTGAAGGAAAAGTAGTCTTACCCTATGCCAGAGGATACCAAAAGTTATAGAAGATATTTGAAACCGGAGGTGGTCTCGCGGCTGAAGACCATGGAGCTCAAGGCGCGCATGGTGGTCGAGGGCTTTATGACCGGACTGCATAAGTCGCCCTATCATGGCTTCTCGGTCGAATTCGCCGAACATCGTCAGTATATGCCGGGTGATAATATCCGCTATATCGACTGGAAGGTTTACGGCAAGTCCGACCGCTTTTATGTCAAGGAGTACGAGGAGGAAACCAACCTCAAGGCATATCTTTTACTGGATACGTCCGCTTCGATGGGATACACCTCGGACAAAAAATATCTTCACAAGCTGGAATACTGCTCATATCTTGCGGCGGCCTTTACGTTTCTGATGTTAAAGCAGCGCGATTCGGTGGGACTTGTGGGGTTCGACGAGAAGATCCATACTTATATCCCCCCGCGCTCCTCTGCCTCGCATCTGCATGTACTATTAAGTAAACTGGATGAGCAGAAACCGACAAAGCAGACCGATATCGCCGAGACTCTGCATGAAATGGCCGAACGCATCAAACGCCGCGGATTGATTATCATTCTCTCCGATCTTCTTGACGATCCGCAGAAAGTCCTTGCGGGACTAAAACATTTTCGTCACAGAAAACATGAGGTAATCGTCCTGCAAACACTGGATCCCTCGGAATGTGAATTTTCATTTCCGCGCGAGGCGATCTTCGAGGATATGGAAACGGGCGAGGAGATTACCACTCTGCCCTGGCAGATCAAGAAGGATTACCAAAAGGCATTTAATGCGGTCTTTGACGATTTCGCGCGTGAATGCCGTATGTCGAATATCGATTATCATCGAATCGACACCTCGCAAAGCTACGACTATTCCCTCTTTGCTTATCTCAACAAACGGAGCAAGCTCTTCTAATGTCCCCTGCAAAACTCAGACAGCCTTTAATAGGTGCTCATATGTCGATTGCGGGCGGCGTTTTTAATGCTATCGCGCACGGTGTGGAGATGGGCTGCGCCACGATTCAGTTGTTTACCAAATCCAATAACCAGTGGAAAGCCAAAATCCTGACCGATGAAGAGGTTGAGAAATATTTCGAGGACAGAAAAAAGGCGAAGATCAATCCGGTGGTGGCGCACACATCATATTTGATTAATATCGCCTCACCCAAAAAAGACATCTACAAGAAGTCGGTCGCATCGCTGATAGAAGAAATCGAACGCTGTGATCTTCTCGATATCGATGATCTTGTGCTGCATCCCGGATCATACCTGGATACTGCCGAGGAAATCGGCATCAAAAAAATAGTCGATACATTAAACAGCATCTTCGAAAAGACACATAACAGCAAAACAAGAATCGCTTTGGAGACAACAGCAGGCCAGGGAACAAACCTGGGCTACAAATTCGAGCAACTGGCCGAGATGATCGACGGAATTGAGAATAAGAAGCGCATTTCAGTCTGCATGGATACCTGCCATATATTCGCGGCCGGGTATGATATCCGCGATAAAAAAAGCTACGAGAAGACTATGAAAGAATTCGATGATATAATTGGATTGCCCTATCTGAAAGCAATGCACTTAAATGATTCGCGGATGGAGTTCGGCAAAAAGCGCGACCGTCATGCACATCTGGGCGAGGGATTCATAGGCGCAAATGCATTCAAATATATCATGCAGGACAAACGCCTGAAAAATGTCCCCGGGCTTCTGGAAACTCCCAAGGAGCGTGACGGGGTCAAAATGGACAAAGTAAATCTTGACCTTCTGAGAAAATTCTATAAATCATAATCAGAGAATATATTAAAACGGGATATAAATAATGAAAATCGGCTTTATCGGCCTGGCACAATCCGGCAAAACGACAATTTTCAATGCGGTCGCGCCGCACAGCCAGGAGTCGCATATGGGCGCAGCCCGGATGGAAGTCCGGCGTGGAATAGTTAAAGTGCCGGACGAACGTGTCTGGGAGCTTGTAAAAATATACGAGCCAAAGAAAATTACATTCGCTGAAATAGAGTTTATGGATGTTGCCGGAGTGAGCGGCAAAAAGGCCGATACTTCCAGAACCGAGAAGGATATCCCGCCCGCCCTGCGTGAGCCGGAGGTGCTTGCGCATGTCGTACGTGTGTTTAAAAAAGAGATGATCCCGCATCCCGAGGGCTCTGTCGATCCCCATCGGGATATCGAAAACGTGGAAAGCGAGCTTATATTCAACGACTTTATATCCACCGAAGCACGTCTGGAAAAAATCAGCCGCCAGGCACGTCTGGCCGGGGATGAGTCCGCTAAACGCGAGATGAAAACCCTTGAGAAAGTCAAGCAACATCTTGAGGCCGAGAAACCCCTGAGGCTTTTGGAGCTGACTCCCGATGAAACCAAAATTATCAAGGGTTTTCGATTTCTGAGCCGGAAGCCCAAGCTTTTGATCTTAAATGTCGGCGAGGAAGATATCCCGCGCATAGAGCAGATCAATAAGGAGTACGCCGAGAAATATGCCGGTAAGGATGTTGATGTTGTTGCTATCTGCGGCAAAGTGCAGGCGGAGATAAGCGAACTGGATGAGGAGGATCGCGAGGAGTTCATGCAGGATATGGGAATCACACAGTCCGCACTCGATAAAATGATTCACAAGTCATTCGATTTGCTGGGATTGATAACGTATCTGACAGGTGGTGAAAAAGAGGTTCATGCCTGGACAATTCCCGAGGGCACAAAAGCTCCTCAGGCCGCGGGGGCGATTCATAACGACTTCGAGAAGGGCTTTATCAAAGCCGAGGTTTACACATACGATGAACTGGTAAAATACGGTTCAGAAGCCGAGGCCAAAAAGCATGGATGTTTACGTCTTGAGGGCAAGGATTATGTCGTCAAGGACGGCGATTTTATTATATTCCGCTTCAATGTCTGATCAGCCGATAATATCCAGAAGGTAACGAACCTGGAATCTTCCCCGGTAGTTGGATGAGCTGTTCCCCTCGATATTGTCTTTATTATCGTAGAAGATAAAGTAGTTGTCGAAATCGATCTGCAGGTTATTCCACTTGAACAGCTTCAAAGAAAGTCCCAAAATATCTGCTTCTTCCACATTTCCGCTCGGGAATTCTTCCTCATAACCCTCAGAAGCATAAAGCCAGGGCGCTGTCCAGTCCGAGAAGACATTACCCTCGCCCGAGTTCTGGCGCTCATAAGAAAGAACCGCCTTCGCACCGACTGTAAACCATTTCTTCATAGCGAAGTACATACTTTCACGATCCGGCCCCAGGAAATGTCCGATCAGGCGGTTATTGTGTACATATCTATTATGGCTTTTATTTTGATTATAAGTCCAGTTATTCACACGAGTATATTCGAAATCAAAGTCAATCCCTGATCCTTTAATAGGTTCGATCAGATTAACGCCTGCCAGATATCCGATCTCCGAGGGCTCATTATCGCCCGGCGTTTCGTCATCAACCTGATAATCATCTATCAGGAATTCCCCGTAGAGCTCAATTCCCCGGACAGGATACCAGGAAGCATCTACCGAGATAAAAGTATTGTCGTCATTATCCTGATTAAGCTGCTCACCGTGATACCATGTTATCGGGTTAGTGTAATAAAATTCCAGACCGCGTCCGGCGCCGCCGTATATTACAGATTCAGCCAGACCGATTGTAAGCTTGTCGTAGGGCATGATTTCCAGCCGATGAGCTGAGAAATAGCGGTTTATATCCCAGTCCAGAGTGGTATCGGACAATGCCAGTTCGTTATCCTCCTGATCGAGAATTGCGATAACCGTTGTGAATTTAACCGGCCCGTACCTGGCGGTCAGCTTGGCCTGATCCATAGCGCGTGAATGCGAGGATAACAAAAGATTTCCGCGTCTTCCGGGACCCCAACTCGATTTTTCGCGACCGAAATAGAACTGAATATTGTCGAAATCGAGTTCAAGATATGCCCTTTCAACCTGACCGGCCAAAGAGCGCCAGACCTTACCCTCATAGAGAGGATCATCGGCCAGCGATTCATCCAGGGCAAATTCCGTGAAGAGGTTAACATTATCTTTAAGTTCAAAGCCGAAAATCCCTCGCAGGGTTTCGGAGGTGAAGCTTTTGCCCTGTTCGGGATGATTTCCCTCGCTTGATAGATCTAGATTTAGATTAATCCTCTCATCTTCCGGTTTGAGATGATTTAGTGATATTCTCAGCAATTCAAGCTGGCTACTGATTAATTCGTTATACTGATTTTGGGAAAGGTAAACAGCATCATATATGGCTTCTCTGATATCTTCAAGCCTGTACGGCCTGCTGTCGGGAAAGTCGAGTTCCAGAACACCCAGATCCACGAGCCTGTCGATGATATCATTCTGGTAGCTGTGAAAATCATTATCGACAGGAAAGGTCTGCGTCATACCTGTCGAAACAAACAGGATTAGCAGCAATCCTGCTGAGAAAATTATGATTCTCTTCATAGTGATAAGAATTTTATTTTCCCGTACCATTAATAACGGTGGGAATGGTTCTGAGTAAAATCTTTGTATCCATCCAGAGAGACCAGTTGTCGATATATTCAAGATCGAGCTTCATCCATTCCTCGAATGTCGTCCCGTTACGCTTGCCAACCTGCCATAAACAGGTAAGACCCGGCTTTACCGACAGCTTCCTCCTCTGCCAGCGGTCATAATGCCTGACTTCATCCGGCAAGGGCGGCCGGGGTCCCACGAATGACATATCACCACGAACTATATTGAACAACTGGGGCAGCTCATCAAGCGAGGTTTTCCTGAGAAATTTACCAATACGCGTTATTCTCGGGTCATTGCTGATTTTGAATACCGGCCCGTCCATCTCGTTTTTCTCTTTCAGCTTTTCCTTAAGCTCCTCGGCATTTTCCACCATTGTGCGAAATTTGAACAGACGGAAACGCCGCCCGTTAAGACCGCATCTCTCCTGCGAGAAAAAAACCGGGCCGTTGGAGGTCAATTTCACCAGCAAAGAAATAACTCCCAGAATAGGCGCAGCCAGAGCCAGCGTGATAAATGCCCCTGCCCTGTCGAATGCAGCCTTGACGAAATTAGACGACTGATCTTCCTTCACCGTTGAATAGACTATCGCAGGACGGAAAAGAAATTCGCTCATCTCCATCCCCGCGAATTTCGTGTTGAAGAAATCCGTGAGAACGCATGCTTTAACGCCCATTTTTTCACACAGCGAGACTGCATCCTGAAGCTTATCGATATATTTCCTATTCGCCGCAAAAACAACATAATCGACCTGATTGCATTGAACTATATCGGCCAGATCCTCAAGACGGCCGATTTGGGGTATATCCCGGTAACGCCAGAGCTGATCGTAATCCTCGACATCGAGGATGCCCATAATCCTGATACCCCATTTGGGATTATCCCTGATATCATCAATAATCTTTTTGGCAATCACACCTTCGCCCACAACAATAATCTGCTGGCAGTTCTTGCCGCGAGCGCGGATAATGTGCAGAAAGTTCACCACCGCAATCCTGAGCGCAAACAGGAGAGTAAGATCTATGGCCAAAAAGAGAAAGATAAACAGCCGTCCCGGCAGAGTGCTCTTGGTGGCAAAAATCCAGATCAGAAATCCGGAGATACCCTTCAATACCAGAAGCGCAACCGGTTTCATCATATCACGATAACCTTTGGTACGGTATGCATAGGGCGAATTCTGATTGAGAATCAGAAAGCCCCAGATACCTGCTATTACAAGAAGATTCTGGGTTGAGATCGTAATCTGATAGAATGTCGGAAGATTACCGTGAACCAGGAAAAATGCCAGTATGTCTGCCATAAAGTAGGCAAATATTGTCAGGATTATATCGCTGACAATATGCAGACGTTTTAACAATAACATTTTCTCTTTCAACATAACAACACTGCCCTTTATTTATTTCCCCTTTTGCTTGCCCAAGAAACAGATTGATATATTTAACTAATCGGAAAATGATTCCGCACTCTTTAAAACTGATTCAAGATATTTCCCGGGCTAACGTATTTCTTACTTTATAAGGGCTTATCTCCTGCTTCTGAGATTTTACTTTGCTCATGCCTTCTTTATGGACGCCCTATAATCAGAGAAATGAAAAAGACGAATTAACACTAATCCATAGAAGGATAAGCACTTAGAATTATTTATCTGTTTCCGATGCAGCCTTCTGGCTTTCTCTAAGCTGCTCTAATCCGGGGTTGAGAGCCCTGTCAATTATGCGCTCATACATTAGCTCCTCAGTACCGCGTTTGAGCTCAAGCTTCTTCAACGTCTTAGTACGCCAGCCGATACGATTCAGGATGGAATAGAAGCGTATTGATTTTTGCTGCATTTCCTTATAAGATTCAGCCCCAAATATTCCCCAGATACAGGCCTGCGGAGCGC
>WJIM01000210.1 GCA_014730285.1 Candidatus Zixiibacteriota bacterium | reverse complement strand
TGCGGCGATGCCAATGGTGACGGCGCGGTTAACGTATCCGACGCGGTTTGGGTAATTAACTACGTCTTCATCGGCGGAGCGGCGCCTGGCGATTGCTCGCCCGGATCATGGGCTGGCAATGGCGGCGATTGCTGTCCGTTCTAAGTGAATGAGGAAATATGGATCGGGACTTTAATTCGTCCCTGATCTTTCCGAATAAAAAAGCCGTCCGGTAAAACCGGGCGGCTTCTTTTATTTCCTGCATAAATAAAAAAAGCGGGCAACAATCGGGTACCCGCTTGAAAATTTGTTTTGAATTTAGGTCAGTTCACAAGTTCTTTGACCTTGCCAATAAACTCATCCTTATCAATTGGTTTTTCGAAATAGGCTTCAGGGGGATGCACCTGCTTTCTCGATTCGATGAACTGCTTGAATTCCGATGAAACTCCGGTTACTATTATCACCGGAATTTTGGAGGTCTCCTCGGTTTCCTGAAGATTGCGAAACATTTTAACGCCCGATTCCTCAGGCATGGTAATATCAAGCGTTATAAGGGCGGGCTTTTTCTCCCTGGCCAGCTTGAAACCCTCGGCGCCGTCGGTAGCTGAGACTGTCTGGTATCCACTGTCTTCCAGAAGAGAGGTGAGATAAGAGGTTACATCAGCCTCATCATCCACAACCAGAATCAGTTTACCCTCTGCCATATATGATTACCTCCCGTTTTACTTTTTATTGCATCTCATCAAAATTAATAAACGGCTGCTTGATGTCAACCATAGCATTGACAATCAGCTCAACCAGGCCGCCATAAATGATTCCGGATTTTTCCCGAACGCCGTAGTATCTGAAAAGGTCCCTGAGCTGTCCCTTGCAGTTGGAACAGGGAGCACAGAGGTATTTATTTGTTTCCGGTTCCGGATGATCATCAAAGGCCTCTACAATCTGTTTCAGCTTCATGCGCCCCGAAACCGCCAGACGCCAGTCCTGGAAATTATGGCCGGACATGATGGCAAATCCCGATCCGCCTCCGCAACAGTAATTATTTACGCCATGCGGAGTCATTTCGCGGAACTGTGGGCAGAGGTAGCGTAGAATGCGTCTCTGCGGCTCAACAATACCCATCAATCGCACCATATTGCAGGGGTCGTGAAGGGTAACCGGGAAATCATTTTTGGAGGGATCGAATTTAATCTTGCCCGAGAAAACGATTTCCTCCAGAAGAGTCATGGCGCTGACACGCGGTATATTAAAATCTCCGGTCAGGACTCTGTCGGCTATTACTGTCAGAGCTTTGTGCGCATGTCCGCATTCACCCACAACGATTCTGTTAACACCCAGATTTTTAGCGGCTTCGGCATGCTTGATAGCTACCTTACCGAGCTGGAAATCGTCGTACCAGAGCCCGTAGTTAATGCCGTCGTAGGCCGCGATATCAGATGACAAAGTCCAGTCGATGCCGGCTTTCTCCAGAATTATGGCAAATGCTCCGGGATTTTCCGGCCAGGCCAGTATCTCACCGGCGTTATGGATCAAAAGTAAATCAGCGCCTTTTTTATCCCAGGGCGTATGTACCTCAATTCCGGTAAGATCCTGCATATCTTCATCGATAAAATCGATATTGTCTTTAACCACCTCAGCATTCATACCTGTGGATGATCCGACTTCGAGCTGCAACACCGAGCCCTTTTCATGAATCTCCTTGGGCGCTATTCCCATCTCCTGGCTGAAGACCTTGCGAAGCTCATGAGTTATCAGGCCGTTGTCGATACCGATCGGGCAGGTCTGCGCACAGCGTCGGCACAGGGTGCACCTGTAGGAGAGCTCCATCAGGCGCGCGACGGTAGTCCAGTTGAGATCGATATCACCGTGTGATAGACGGCCGAAGAATTTTCCGCCCGGCTTCAGATACTTATGCACGATTCTGCGCCAAACCTCCGAACGGAAGGTTGGCCTGTAAACATCCTGCTTACCGCTGGCCTCGTAAATCGGACAGGCCTTGGTACAGGTCTGGCATTTGGCGCAATGTTCCAGCGACAGAAGCAGGGGCTGCAGGAAAGTCCAGTTATTCTCCTTCTGAAGCAGCTTCTCGAGTCCGCGCAGGAATTTTTCCACCAGCTCTTTTTCTTCCTCTTCATTTTTGGGCTTGGGTATACCGATCGCAATCGTATCGTCGAGGCTGGTTTCAAGATTCTCTATCGCATCATCCGATAGCTTCTTCCATCCCGGCTGCTCCTCGATTTTGTCGTAGGGAGGAGGCAGCGGCATCATCTCATCGATATCGAGATGAGTAAGCTTTTCCGATGGTTTGCTTATGTCTTCAATTTTTACTCTATTCTTTGCCATTCTCACCCTCCTCGGTGGCGATGTCGGCCCAATTTTTCTTACCGTCGGCCCCAATATGAGGCGCTGACCAGCTTACCGGGTAAGAAAGCTGTTCCTGTATCCTCTTCTCCAGCTTGCTGCCCCGAACATTTGGAGAGTCTTCCCAGCGGACCTTATGATAGGTGAAGTATTTCATGAAAAAGTGAGTCATATGTGTAAAGGGCAGGTACAGCAAAAACAGCCCGCTTATTACCGCATGAACCGCAAAAGCCGCACCCAGATTCGGCATTGCCTGGAAAGTTATCAGTGAATAATAAAATGTAATCAGCTTTTCAACCGGATTTCCACTGAAAAAGAATACCAGTCCCGATATGAATATCGCAGCGATAAAATACAGATTGAAAAATGATCCGAATGTCGAGCTCACGGACATCTCATGGTCGCTCATACGCTTTATGATCAATCCCAGCGTACCGATAGTTCCGATTGCACATCCGGCAATCAGCATTGCGTAACTGAGATTGTAAATTATCTGACCAATTATCGAGAGGGAATCGTAACCGTAAAAAATATTCGGGCCGATTATAATTCCGCCCAGAAGAAGCACTATAATCAAACCGGAAAGAAGGTAGAGGCCGATGTGGAATAAAAATGACCAGAGCCAGAGACTGCGGTTATATTCCCAAACGCCCTTCATAAGAAGTATTTCCGGGAGCATGACACGCATCTCTCCCAGCTTCGATTTGTGTAACTTTTTTGTGTACCAATCGGCTTCCTCAAGGAACGATCCGCCGTATTTGTAGCGTTTGACATCATGGGCAACCGGATACAATTCCCAGCGGAGATGTATTGGTGTGGATGCCATTCGCACAAATCTTGTGATATTTGTCACAAGAAAAACCAGAGCTGCTACATAAATCAGAATCTGAATTACTGACATTTAAATCCTCGCTTAAGCTGTGATCCAATCCACTTTTAAGTAAAAGACTTGCTAATTTATGCCATTTATGATAATACGAAAATCCTAAGAATTTTGCTAAACTTTAGGCAGAGAATATATAAATTTTACCGAAATAGTCAAATTAATATTGATGGTCCACATGTATTAAAATAAATTTTTCACAAGGTGCTGGATTTTGACTCTAATCCTGCCTCAAGTTTGGAGTTAACTCCGGCCGTATTTTTTCAGAAGTGCCCGCGAATCTTCATCCAGAGTGTCGACAAACAGCTCCCCTGCAAATGTCGCCAGGCTTTTGGCCTGATTTTCATTCAGTGATTCCAGTCCCACCAGATAAAGCTGCTCGCCCCGAAATTCGGCAAGCAGCTCAGCCTGCAGATCGTTTAT
>WJIM01000209.1 GCA_014730285.1 Candidatus Zixiibacteriota bacterium | reverse complement strand
GTGCTACGGAAAACATTGCTAACAGGGATTTGCCTGCTTATGAGTATCAGTATTGCTACTACGGCTCTTGCCGATGAGTTTCTTGAATCACTGAATGAAAACCAGAAGGTGGCCGGATTTTCGGCTGCCAATGTTTATGAGAACGCTCTCGGCAATGCTATGGGGGCAAGGTTTATTTCAGACAAATACGGATTTATTATCGACCTCTTGAAAATTCAGTCGGTGCCGCAGGGCTTTTTCTGGGTGAAAACCCCGCCCAGCTCAGACATGGGCGAGCCGCATACATGCGAGCACTTGCTTTTGGGTAAGGGCACTCAGGGGCGTTATGTCTCGGTGCTGGAGGATATGGCGCTCGGCAGCAGCAGCGCCTGGACCGCCCAGGATAATACGGTCTATCATTTCAATACCATTGCAGGTGAAGAGGCCTTCTACGAATTATTCGAGGCCAAACTGAATGCCCTCTTAAATCCGGATTTCACCGATGAGGAAATCCGGCGCGAGGTCTGCCATGTGGGGGTCAACCTCGATCCGCGCGACAGCTCATTATCGCTGGAGGAGAAGGGCACGGTTTATACCGAGATGGTCTCGGCTTTCGAGCGGCCGCAGCGGTTTTTATGGAAGGAGCTGGGCGAAACCTTATACGGCAAGGATCATCCGCTCGGCAATGTCTCCGGAGGCTTTCCGGATGATATCCGCAAGATGACCGCGGAGGATATGTGGGAATTTCATAAGGAAGCATATTTCCTCGGCAATATGGGCGTGATCGTTGCGATTCCCAACGATATAAAGATCGAGGACTTCCTTGAGAAGGTAAACGGCGTACTGGAGAGATGCCAGAAATTCGAGAAGAAGAGCGAAAATATTGGAATGGACAAATTTGATCTTCCGCCTCCGGCAACTCTGGATATGGCTGCGGTCAACAAAGTCGTACCCGCGCCCTCGCAGAATCCCGACGATCCGGGCAATCTGATTCTGTCCTGGCCGGCGAATCTGGAATACGATCTTTACGAGAGCATGAATCTTGAAGCATTCATGCTGACCTTTGCTGGCGGGCCAACCTCGAATCTCTACGACTTGTTCATCAACTCGGAAACCCGCAAAATCGATCTGGGCGCCAACGCGGTCTGGAGTTATGTCAGCTCCGGGCTGGGCCATCCGATCGGAATAGGACTCAATGGAATAAACTCGGATCAGATCAGCGAGAGTATGCTGGACAGCATCCGCAGTATGATTCTGACAGAGCTCGAGAATGTTTATAATTATGCTGACGGCTCCAAAGAGCTGGCAAAGTTCAACAATAACGCCCGGGCACGTATGATCGAAAGCAAAAAGCAGCTGGAAAAGCTTTTGAATACGCCTCCCATGTTCGGCTTCAGAAGAGCGGGGGGCGCCTGGCAGAATGTTCTGGCCATGCTGGAGATGACAGATGAGTTCAGAAAGTCGGTAGTCCTCCAGGATCGTTTTGAGAAGCTCGAGAAGCTGCTTGCTTCCGATGCGAATTTCTGGAAAGATCATATCGATCAATGGAATCTGCTTACGACCAAACCTCATGTATTGGCGTCAAAGCCTGATCCCTCAATATTGACAAGATTCGCCGAGGAGAAAAAAGCGCGTATAGAGGGATATTTAGCGGAGTTCAGGAAAAAGTATGGTGTCGATTCTGACCAGAAGGCTATTGCCAAATTTAAGCAAGAATTCGATAAGAAGACTGCGGAGATCGAGGCCATCGCCGCTGACGAGGAGCTTCCCGGCTTTGTGGATAATCCGCCCATGACTCTTGACGATCAGCTCGATTACGAAGTGATGAAGCTGGATAACGGCGTTAAGATGGTCGCCTCGACCTTCGACAATATGACCTCCAACCAGATTGCAATTGCCATGCGGCTGGATGTTATCCCTGAATCGCAGATGGTTTATGTGCCTTTCCTTCCCGATGTGCTGACAGAAATCGGTGTTATCAAAGATGGTGAAGTAGTTAAATACGAGGATATGCGCAATCGCCTGCGTGAAGATGTGCTTAATTTGGGCTCGTTTTTTGATTACAGCCTGGACGAAGGCCGTGTGGAACTTGTTTTGAGAGCTTCGGGCAACAACCAGCAGGAATTGAAGAACGGCATAGAATGGATGGATGCCGCTCTCTATTCGCCTTATCTCGATGTTGACAATCTTTCACGTATGATGGATGTTGTCGATCAGTCGCTGGTGTCGTTGAGGAACAGAATGAAGGGCCGTGAGGAGGACTGGGTTCGATATCCGGCCAACGGCTACCGTTACCAGACCAATCCCCTGATTATGTCCACCAACTGCTTCCTGACAAGGACACATCACTATCAGCGTCTGAAATGGCTCCTGACCGATCCCGGCAGCAAACAGGATCAAATTGCCATGTCCGGATATATTGCTGATCTGAAAGAGAAAGGTAAAGAACTCGACAGAGAGGGCCTTAACAGCCTGATAGATAATCCGCCCGAGATTCCCGAATCGGAAAAATGCCAGAAGGTTATTCCGCAGATACTTAGGGCTTTGGAAGCCTCGCTGGTGGATATTCCCGATGCCAACCTGGCCGAGGACTGGCAGTATCTGCTGCGGGAGACTGAAATCGATTTGATGGTCAAGCCTTCAAAGGTTGTTGAAGATATAAATAGTATTCTCGCGACCCTGCAAAAAGCGGACAACGCCCGCATGTACATGGTTTCGAATTCAACTGACCGTAATACCACCATGAACATGATTAACAAATTCGCCGGCAAGCTCGATTCCAGGTCCAAATCCAATCATATTGACTATGCTGACAGGATGAGAGTTGTCGAACGCTTAAATGACCGTGAAAACGGCGTTGATAAGCCGGTCTATGTCGGTCTGGTTAATAACAACACTAGCAACGGCGTTATGGTATTCAATGCCCGTAACGCAGGCAAAATCGATACTGCCACCGAATCGGTGCTGAAATATCTGTCCGGTAATCTTTACGGCGGAGGAGGAGGACATGGCCTCTTTATGCGCACCTGGGGCGCCGGACTGGCATACAGCAACGGTTACGGTTCCGGGGCATTGAGTGGATTGGCTTCCTATTATGCTGAAAGATGCCCTGATATAGCAGAAACGATGCGCTTTGTTGTGGATGTTCTTAAAAATGTAAAGCCCGATCCCGGACTTGTCGACTATGCAATCGCACAGGCCTTCTCTTATTCGCGGGCCCCCTCACCTTACGAGACACGCGGCTCGCAGATGGCATCCGATCTGGAAGACGGTTTCTATCCGGAAAAAGTGAAAGCCTATCGTCAGAGGATACTGGAGTTACGTAAGAACGGAGACCTGACCGAGGAGCTTTTCTCACGAATGGAGGATGCTTACGGTTCTGTGCTGATCGGATATGGAAAGCCGTTATCGAAGAGCAAAGACGGAAGCTTCTTTATAATCGGTCCCGATATGCAGTTCGAATCGCTGGAGGATTATATCGAGACTGTAGAAAGCCCGCAGAAGGTATATAAACTCTATCCCAGGGATTTCTGGCTGACTATATAAGCCTTTAAGATATATTGTATGAGCTAAAAACCGCCCTTGCCTGTCAGGGGCGGTTTTTCGTATAATAGCAGTCACTATGAGTCAGGTCTCCACAAACAAAAAGCTGATCTCCGATGCGGGTCTTTTGTATGCCGCAGCCATCTGGGGCTCGACATTCTTTATCGTAAAGGACAGCCTGGAATTTATCGATCCGATTATTCTGGTCGGATACAGGTTTATTATCGCCTCGGCTTTGGTGGCGCTCTTATGCGTCATTACAAGGCGTCCGCTTTTCAAGAATATCAAAAAGGGTCTTGTGCTCGGGATTTTCATCTGGCTTCTATACATCCCGCAGACAATCGGACTGGGGATTACCACCGCCTCCAACTCCGGCTTTATCACCGGTCTTTTTGTGGCTTTCGTGCCGATCTTCTCGTTTTTGATATTTCGCAAAGTACCATCACTGATCGGAATCATTGCCACTTTTGTATCTCTTTCGGGCCTGTGGATTCTGACCGGAGGCATGACAGACATCAACAATGGCGACCTGCTTACCCTTCTGGCGGCAATGACTTATGCCATACATATACTCTATGTCGATAAATTTCTGCAAGAGGGCAATGATCCGTTTACTTTGTGCTTTCAGCAGTTTCTATTCGTTGGCATTGCCAGCCTCGCGGTCGGCGGAATTGCCGGGCTGCCATTTGGATGGGGGAATGCGAGCACAGGATGGATCGTATTATTTCTGGCAGTCTTCCCCACATTCTCGGCCTTCTTCATACAGGTGGTAGCCCAGAAATATACCTCTCCGATTCGGGTCTCGCTGATCTTTGCCTTCGAGCCGGTCTTTGCCGCGATATTTGCATGGACGCTCGGGGGAGAAAAGATAATTCTGCATCGCGCTATGGGAGGACTGTTGATATTTTTAGCGATGATAATGTCCGGACTACCGAGGGATATATTGAATTTTGGGAATAGAAAGGCGCGGAAATTAGATAAGATAGATGCTGAAAAATAGAAGAATCCAGATTACATCCACGAAATGCCAGTACCATGTGGCCGCTATCAGGCTGAAATGACGCCGCTCATCCATCTGCCCCATCTCCAAACGGCCGTAAACCAGAATTAAAAAGAGAATACCGACCGAAACATGCAGCCCGTGGAATCCGGTCATCATATAAAACAGAGTGCCGTAAATATTTGTGTCGGGTGTGAACTGATAATGGCTGATCAAAAGGCCCCATTCATAGCCCTGAAAACTGAGAAAGATAAGGCCCAGGACCGCTGTTACCAGTATAAATGTCTTGGAACGGAATCGTCGTCCCTTTTTCATGGCAAGGTAACCGATCTCACATGTCAGCGACGAGAACATCAGAATCAATGTCGCCACGGCCGGAAGTGTGGTATGAATTTCGGGCGATCCCGCCGGGGGCCAGAATGCCTCGCCAAATCTGCTGTTGTAATAATGAACGAAAAGCGCGCCGAATATAGCCGCCTCGGAAATAAGGAAATACTTCAGGAACATCAGCAGGTCTTTCTGCTGAATCGAGCGGGCTTCCTCACCCGGTTCGGCCTTTTCCTTGACCACGCTGTGCGCCCATCCCATAAGAGATACTACAGTTACTGAGCCGCCTACAATGAAGCTCAGTTCGGCAAAAATGGCGCTTCCGGAGGCTATAAATATCACCCCGAAAGTCAAAAAGCCCAGGCCAAGGGCAAGCATGAGCGGCCATATAGATTTGGGCGGCAGGTGTATGCCGTGGTCTTTGGCGGAAACTTCGTTCATCAATATCCCGTCTCTATTTGTCTATCTTCTCCCTGACCTTCGTCTGCAAAATCGGACTTATAGATGCTCTGGGCTGTAAAAATCGCTACAAAAACTATTATTATAGCCAGGATTGCAACCAGTATAATATTTCGTTTTCTGGTTTTAGGATCAAGCGGTTCCTTGCGCATTGCTAATTGGTCTCCACGTTGAATTCACCCGGTGTTCCGGTCAGATCGACATCATCCTTATCCCTCTGAAAGAGAGTATAATGCATGGTAACTCGATTAACTTCTTCACTCAGCGAGGGCTTGAAATAATACACCAGCGGCACCTCGACTTCCTCATGCGGCAGGAGCATCATATCCCGAAAGCAAAAGCATTCTATCATGCTGTACTTTTTGGAGGCATCCGCCGGAAAAACCGAATGCACCGGACGGAAGTAAAGAGTATCACCGGTCATATTAACGAAGTGATACATATTTTTATCACTCTCGCCAACAAAAACCTCCGACTCATGCTTTTTGGATTCGAACACAATCGGCAGATCATCATTTACGGAAGTCGTAAAAAGTACCTTCAACTGCCTCGTTGAATCGATCTCGATACCGGCCTCATCCTGCGATGCTCCGGCGTTAGGCGATAAATCGATCCCGATTGCGGAGCAGAACTGCTTAAAAAGCGGTACATTTGCAAATCCAAATGCAAACATAATGACTGCAACCGCAAGAAGACCTAATAGAATCTTACTGTTTCTTTTCATCTCAAATCACCCCGGTAAATCCATAAAACAACTTCTACACGAAGCTGTCAATTATCATAGCAAAGAATAGTCCAAATAAATAAACAATCGAATACCCGAATAGTGCCCATTGCAGCTTGCGGGTTTTCTGACGTCTGGCCTGATACGCTTTTTTCACGAACAGTCCACCCAAAAGAATTGCCGCGATGGCATAAACAGGGCCGGCTGAAACCGCCAGGAGCGCCAGACTGACTGCAAAAAGAGCCAAAGTGTAGAAAAATATCTGATTCAATGCTCTCTTTTCACCGCGAACAATCGGCAGCATCGGCAATCCGACCTTCTTGTAATCATCCTTGAAATACAGCGCCAGCGCCCAGAAATGCGGTGGAGTCCAGATAAATACTATCAGGAACAGTATAGCAGGCGCTATAGCCAATGATCCGGTAGCGGCAGCCCATGAAATCAGGGGCGCCATTGCTCCAGCCGCACCGCCGATGACTATATTCTGGTCGGTGTTGGGCTTAAGCCACAATGTATAGAAAAACCCGTAGAATATTATCGTAGCAAATGCCAGAAGCGCCGACAACCAGTTGTAGGCAAAACCGAACATTACAATCGAAATGACACCAATCGCCATCGCAAAAATAAGCGCATTTTTCGGCTTGATGTTTCCCAGAGGCAGAGGCCGTCTTTTGCGTGTACGGCTCATCCTGGCGTCGATTTCGCGTTCGAAATACTGGTTTAGGGCATTGGCCGAACCGCCTGCCAGATATACTCCCAGAGTTATCAGGAGTGCATCGAGCGGACGCGACACAGCCGAGCCTTCCAGAAATAAAGCCGTGACTCCGGAAAGCACAACCAGAACCATGACTCGCGGCTTTGTTAAATCTATGTAATTACGCAATTTTGACTTCATGATTTTTCAACTCATATGTAATATATAACATGTTTCCGAATAATATTATACCAAGCGCAAGATGCAAAACTCCAAGAGTTGCCGGAACTTTGGTTAAAAGCGTGATAATTCCCAGAAAGACCTGCAAAGTAACGACACTCGTTATAATCCGAAAGGCAATTCGGCAGCGCGAGGTAATCTTGAATTTCAGCGAATAGAAGACCAAAAACAGAATCACGATAAGCGCCGCAAAAGCCCACCACCTATGAATAAATTGCACCAGAACTTCGTTATGTATAAAATTCAGCATCCCCATATATGACCGCCAGATCACGCTCGAGGGCGGAATCAGGTAATCCCCTATAAGCGGCCAGGTGTTCCA
The DNA here is from genome assembly GCA_014730285.1 of Candidatus Zixiibacteriota bacterium. Classification (GTDB taxonomy): domain Bacteria; phylum Zixibacteria; class MSB-5A5; order JAABVY01; family JAABVY01; genus JAABVY01. The sequence goes on along the minus strand of WJIM01000209.1, from coordinate 2,199 downwards.
GCTAAGGCCCGCTTTGGTACCTGCCATGATTGCGCCCGAGAGCACTTGCAGGAACAACGCAACAACTCCGGTCCAGGCAATCCGGCTCAAAAACTTGCTGTAATAGGTTTTGGTTTTATCAGGGGGCTTTAAGAGATTCATGGCTGTCCAGAATAGAAGACCGAAGAATGCGAACGCCAATCCGAGGTGTACCGCCAAAAATTCAGCCTGCAAATCGTATTTTACTACAATTCCCCCCATTACAGCCTGCAATATCAGAAGCGCCAATCCGATCCATATCCGAACTCCAAAATGGGAGCGCATTTCCCTTCGGCGCAAAACCTTTACCATTAAGACTATATACAGGATTCCGAGCACGCCGGCTATAAAGCGATGGAAGTACTCGATCGCAAACATCTGCTTGAACCTGCCGATTGGAATGATTCCGGGGTAAGCGTTGTGATAAACGCTGTCGACCTCCACCCCTTCTATGACGCTATGATAAGTCTTATAAACCGCTTCCCAGTCATCATCAGAGATAGGCGGAAGAAGGGAGCCGTTAATGATCGGCCATTCAGGTATGGAAAGACCGGAGTCGGTAAGGCGGACAATTCCGCCGATCACCACTAAGAATACAACCAGAATGCTGACCCATAAGAACCATTTACCCAGATTCTTATCCGGCGGATAGGCCTTCTTGAAATCTTCACTCGTGGTAAGAGAGCTGTCCTCTATTTCGGTTTCAACCGACATTACTTGATCTCCGGTATCTTTTCGAAATTATAATCCGGCGGTGGTGAGGAGATCTCCCACTCAAGCGTCTCCTGTATATCGTTGACCTCCCAGGGATCATTCTTCAATCCGCGTTTTCTCTTGAAAATTCCGTGCTTGGCAAGATCATAAACCAGCAGAAGACCGCCGACCAGCATGAAGATATATCCTATTGATGAGATCGCATTCAGAGTCGCAAATTCGGGACGATAGGTATAAATCCTGCGCGCCATACCCTGTATACCCATGAAATGCATGGGGAAAAAAGTGACATTCAGGCCGATATAAATCGACCAGAATACGATTCTACCCAGCTTCTCGCTTAAAAACCGTCCAGACATCTTGGGGAACCAATAGTACAGACCGGCTAACAATGCGAGAATTGAACCGCCTACCAAGACATAGTGGAAATGTCCCACTACAAAGTAGGAGTCATGCACCTGATAATCGACCGGGACATTTGCCAGCAGAATACCGCTCATACCGCCTATTATGAAGACCGAGACAAATCCCAGGGCGAATTTCATTGCAGTCGTAAAGCGAATCGAACCGCCCCAGGCGGTGGCGATCCAGCTAAATACTTTAATTCCGGTTGGTACTGCAATTACCATGGTGAGGTAGCTGAACAACACCTGCAGCCAGGCAGGGATGCCGGAAACAAACATGTGATGCGCCCATACAGAATAACCGATTATGCCTATCAGCGCGATTGCTATGACCATGCCCTTGTATCCAAAAATTTTCTTTCGCGAAAATGCCGCTATAACATGCGAGATTATACCGAATCCGGGAAGGATCATAATATATACCGCAGGATGGGAATAGAACCAAAATAGATGCTGATACAGAAGCGGATCGCCGCCCTTGCCGACAGTCACGAATCCGGTCCCAAAAAGCCGGTCTGCCAGAAGCATGGAAACTGCCGCGGAAAGTACAGGCGTGGCTACCAGAATCATTGAGGCATTAACCAGCCAGCTCCATGAAAAAAGCGGCATCTTGAACCAGCTCATACCGGGGGCACGCAAATTAGCGATTGTAACGATAAAATTAACAGCGCCCAGAATGGAGGAAAGACCGATGAGGATAACGCCCAGAATCCACATATCCATGCCAACCCCGGCGGAATATGCCGCCAATGACAAGGGCGGATAGGCTGTCCATCCAGCCTGAGTTGCGCCGCCCGCTACAAAGAAGCTTGCGAACATCAATATCGCGGCAGGTACCGCCAGCCAAAACGAAAAGGCATTCAGGCGCGGAAAGGCCATATCGCGCGCACCGATTAGAAGCGGCACGAAGTAGTTGCCGAAACCTGTCAGGGCCGGAATAATCACGAAGAAGATCATCAGGGTGGCATGCATGGAGATGACCATGTTGTAAAATTCCGGGCTCATGAGCCCCGAGTCGGGCGTGGCAAGCTGCCCGCGAATCATACCCGCAAAGCCGCCTCCG
>WJIM01000208.1 GCA_014730285.1 Candidatus Zixiibacteriota bacterium | reverse complement strand
TTATACTGCACTTTGGTCATATCAAGAATCGTTAGAACATTCTTCTCCTTCACAATCGGAAGCGCGGAGACTTCGGCCGCATAGGGATTGCAGTTGTCGGGATGATATTTATTGGGATTGTGCACAAGGCCATACATATTTTTCAATCCTGCGGAAACTCCCGCAAGTGAATGATCCTTTAAAAGCGGGAAATTTATATTCTTATCTATCTCCTGCTCGAAAATTTTCGATATCAAGGATGCGACTTTGCCCTTCTGATAAAAGCCGTCGCTGTAACCGACTCCTCTGGAATCGGTACCGTAACATCGCAGTCCGTTATTGCGCGCATAGTTCAGCTTATATCCGGCCCGTTCCAGTTCACGATTAGTCCTCTCCCAGATTACAATATCGGACTCTCCAATTCCCGCTTGCTGAAGGCCCTCGGTAATTGCACTCGCCATTACAGGCGAACTGGACAATCGTCTTCCACCCAGGCAATTCGGCTTGATCCCGAATCGGTCGCCGGATTTTGCTACCGCCTTCCACGCTGATTCCGGATCGGATTTCCCTGTCAGGCGCATTATCGCATGATTAATCAGCTTTTTTGACTTATCCGCTTTCAAATCGCCGTCAGAATCGTAGATATTGTGATTCGCTATTACAACTAATCTGGATTTAGGCATATAATTGTTTACTTTGACAGGTTTTATAAATTATTTATATAGTTATACGGCGCAAATAAGGAGAATGCAAGATGAAATTCCAGATCCGATATATTCAGATATTTATGTTGATATTGATGATGTTTTCTGCTTCGGCCCTGGCCGCCGACAGAATGCCCTCTATGGCCCGGTCATTTTATCCGGATGACAGTACGGCGCTTTTTAATATGGTCGATACAATGCTGGCAAATGCCGCTCCGACGGAGATTGACGGTAAACCACTGGTGCTGATATCGCCTCACGCCGGTTTCGTGTATTCCGGACCTACAGCGGCTGAAAGCTATAAGCTCTTGGGCAGATATCCCGAAATAAAAACCGCGATTATCCTGGGCTTCAAGCATCAGGTTGATTACCGAGGAGTGGCTATATGGGCCGAGGGATCATGGAAATCGCCTATCGGGAAAATTGCCATAAATGAGGCACTGGCAAAGGAAATTCTCAACTCGGCAGATTTTATTGCCGATCAGCACAGTCTCTTTCGGGGAGAGCATTCTCTCGAGACACAAATTCCCTTTTTGCAATTAACCTCGCCTGATATTTCGATTGTCCCTCTGCAAATCGGCGCGCAGGAAAAAGGAATTGTCGAAAAACTCACAGATAAACTGTATGATGTTTTGAAAGATCGCGATGATTTTGTAATAATCGCTTCAACAGACATGACCCATTACAAGAGCCGCAGGCAGTGCGCCGCTATCGATTCGATCTCCGCCGAATATATAACCGCTATTGACGGCAGTGGATTATTGCGAGCTTCCGAAAACGGCAGCGCCCGACTATGCGGTGCGGCGCCGGTGGCTGTGGCATTGGAACTGGCTAAAAAGCTTGGCGCTGATAAAGCCAAAATTCTCAAGCAATCCGACTCCGGAGTATACGGCGGAAATACTAAATCGGTGGTCAGCTATCTTTCTGCTGTTATATACAAATCCGGCGGCGATTCTGAGGAAGAAAGCACCGGGCTTACAGGCGAGGATTATCTCTCCGATCAGCAGCAACAAAAGCTTCTGGATATTGCACGAAGATCAATCATCGCTTACCTGGAAAATAAGCCAATGCCGGAATTTGATATCAGCGATGAGCTTCTTGAATCCACGGGGGCGGCATTCGTGACTATCAATAAAAATCACCAGTTGCGGGGATGTATCGGTTATACCGAGCCGATCATGCCGCTTTATCAGACAATTTCCACCTGTGCGGTCAAGGCTGCCTCGGAGGATCCTCGTTTCCAGCCATTGACCAAAGAGGAATATCCGGCCATTTCAATTGAAATATCCGTTCTGACTCCCCTTCAGGAAATCGAGGATGTCAGCAAAATCGAGGTCGGTAAACACGGCCTGATGTTACAAAAGGGCTACAATCGGGGCTTGCTTTTGCCCCAGGTAGCGGTCGATTATGGATGGGATCGGATGGAATTTCTGAATGCTACCTGCCGTAAGGCCGGCATGGCTCCCGGCTGCTGGAAAGATAACTGCGAGATTTATATATACTCTGCCGAGGTTTTCGAAGAGGAATAATCTATATCTTACTTGAGGGACAGATCTTATTCAAAACACATTCATGACATCTCGGATTTCGGGCAATACAGACCTTTCTGCCGTGATCTATCAATAAGTGCGAAACTATAATCCAGTCCTTTTTCGGAATTAGCTCCATCAAATCCTTCTCGATCTTGGGCGCATCTTTTTTGCTCGTCAGCTTCAGAAGCTTTGATAAACGGGTGACATGAGTATCCACAGCAATTCCCGAGGCGATATTATAGGCAGCGCCCAGGATGACGTTGGCGGTTTTTCTTCCCACCCCCGGCAGCTTTATAAGCTCTTCCATCGTTTTAGGGATTTCGCCGCCGAATTCCTCCACCACCATTTTCATGCAGTTTTTGATTGATTTGGCCTTATTGCGGTAAAGTCCGGCGGTTTTGATAT
>WJIM01000207.1 GCA_014730285.1 Candidatus Zixiibacteriota bacterium | reverse complement strand
TCCATCAAATCCGATAGAAGATCGCGCACCAGAGTCTCCGGATTCTTGCCTGTAGCCACTGCAGGGACCGCATATATTGCCAGTGATCTCGGGCCGAATCTTTCCAGTTCGAAGCCAAGATTATTCAGAAGCTCGAAATATTCCTCTGCGCCGGAAATCATTCCCGGCTCCATCTCGATATTTACCGGCATCAACATCTTCTGCGAGGACATCTTCTGCCGGTCAAACGATTTAAGCGCCCGTTCATACAAAATCCGCTCGTGAGCGGCATGCTGATCTATTATGGTAATCTGATCCCGTGAAAATGCTATTATGAAAAGATTGGCGAATTGTTCAACACGATACGGAGCCAGTTCGAAAACCGACTCTCCCACTTTCACGGCCTTGGTTTCAACTCTCTGCCCGGTTTCAACTTCTGGTGCCTCTTTCTCCTGTGGCTGGTCTGTCTTTCTCTCCGGTACAGGCCTGATATTTTCAAGGCTGGCGGGCGAGGGGGAGGTTTTTATATCAAAGGATCTCTGGTTTATATCCGGTTTGGCTTTTCCTTCCGTAAAGAATCTTTCCGCAGCCGCCTTAATCCGCTCCCTGTAATCTGACGATTCCTGCTCCTGCCCTTGACTCGATGTCTGCCTTGCAGAGCCGAATCCTGACGGGATAACATCATGACCGGTGAGACACTTCCTTGCCGCCGACATCAGCGCTCCAAAAACCGCGCGCTCATCGGAAAAGCGCACTTCGCTTTTGGTGGGGCTGACATTGATATCCAATGCCGACGGATCCATGAAAATATATATCACCGCCTGCGGATAACGTCCCTTTATCAAAAATTCCCCGTAAGCCTTCATCAATGCTGAATATAAAAGCGGCGAGCTGATCCGCCGTCCGTTGACGATGAAATAAATCTGCGCCCGGTTCTTGAGTGCGAATTCCGGCTTGATCGTAAATCCCGACAGACTGATCCGGTCTCCCTCTTCCGAGAATGCCACCATCTTATCGAAATCTCCGCCCAGCACATCCCTCACCCTGCTTTTGTAATCATCAGCGATGTTGTAGTCAAATAGCTGACGCCCTTCGCTTACAAGCTCGAATCCGGAATGCGGATAGGCCAGCGCCAGGCCATTCAAGGCATCGATGATATGACGCGTTTCGGTCACCTGTGTCTTCAAAAATTTTCGCCTCGCGGGAGTATTGAAAAAAAGCTCGCGCACCTCGATTACTGTACCGTCGGGCGCGCCTGTATCCGATTCCTCGACAATCTTGCCGCCCTCGATCCTGATTTTATAACCAGAAAGCTGCTCTTTAGTCTTGGAGGTTATCTCGAACAATGATACCGATGCTATCGAGGGCAGCGCCTCGCCCCGGAATCCGAGAGATGTAATCGAATCGAGCTCCTCCAGTGATTGCAGCTTGGAGGTGGCATGACGCTGCAATGCTATCGGCAGGAAATCTTTCGCTATTCCCTCGCCATTGTCGGTGATCTTGATAAGCTTGCTTCCCCCCTTCTCGATCTCCACTTTTACACGAGTAGCGCCGGCATCGAGAGAGTTTTCTACCAGCTCCTTGACCACCGAGGAAGGACGCTCGACCACTTCACCGGCGGCGATTTTATTTATCAGGATTTCGGGAAGAACCGCGATATTCCTCAATCGTCATCTCCAATCATATCTTTGAGCTTCACGAGTATATTCAATGCCTCAAGCGGGGTGGTTTGTTCCGGATCGAGATTTGTGAGCTTCTCTATAACTTTTTCATAATGATGGTTTTGCTTGCCGTATTTATGCGCAAAGAGATTTACTTCTTCCGCAGTCGAATCCGACTTTATCTCAGACAGGAACTTACCGCCCTCCAGAAGACGCAGGATTGTCCGGGAGCGGTCGGTCACCTCTTTGGGCACACCTGCAAGCTGGGCCACGAATATACCGTAGCTGTCGTCACATCCTCCGGGAATAATCTTGCGGATAAATATTATCTGATCCTGCCATTCCTTGACAGCCACCTGGAAGTTCTTGATCCGTTTGAATCTGTTTGCCAATCGTGTCAGCTCATGATAGTGTGTCGCGAAAAGTGTCCTGGCCTGCTTGCCCTCGGTTTCATGAAGATACTCGCTTACCGCCCAGGCAATCGAAAGGCCGTCGTAGGTTGATGTCCCGCGTCCGATTTCATCTAATAGAATCAGGCTGTTCTCGGTGCAGTTATGCAGAATATTGGCGGTCTCGTTCATCTCCACCAGAAAGGTCGACTGCCCCAGGGTGATCTTGTCGGTCGCGCCCACCCGTGTGAAGATCCTGTCCACCAGCCCGATTTCGGCCGACTCTGCCGGAATATACGATCCAACCTGCGCCAGTAGAACTATCTGCCCCACCTGCCGCAGATATGTCGACTTACCCGCCATATTGGGGCCGGTGATTATATGCATCTGGCTTTTCTTCGTATCCACCTCGGTATCGTTGGGCACGAATTTTCCCGAGGGAAGAATTTGTTCGATAACCGGATGTCTGCCATTTATGATTTTGATCTTTTCGCCGTTATTCAGTTCAGGCTTGATGTAGTTGAAGCTGATCGCGCATGATGCCAGAGAGGCAATCAGATCGGCCTCGGCCACAAAACGCGCCGCCTTCTGGATTAGCTCGATTTTAATCGATAACTCCTCGCGCAGTTCCAGAAAAAGATTTTCCTCCAGGCGGTTGATCTTCTCCTCGGCCGAGAGGATAATCTCCTCTTTCTTCTTCAGTTCTTCGGTGATAAAGCGCTCTGCCGAAACCAGAGTTTGTTTGCGGATGTAATCAGCTGGCACCTTGTCCAGATGCGGTTTGGTTACCTCGATATAATAGCCGAAGACCTTGTTGAAACCGACCTTCAGAGAGGGAATCGCTGTGCGGTTTTTCTCTTCGGCCTGAAGCCCGGCTATCCATTTCTGCGACTCTGAAATTGACTCCTTTAAATCATCCAAAGCCTGATCGTACCCGGGCCGGAAAATACCGCCCTCATGATAGCTCATCGGCGGTTCCTCGACTATGGCAGTTGCGATCTGCTCGGCGGTTCTATCGACTTCCACTGTATCTTCATCAGTAAGAGCATGCCCGGAAAAATCAAGCTCCTTTGCAAGCTCAGTAAGTTTGGCCGAGGCTTCAAGCGAAACGCGCAAAGTGTAAATATCTCTCGGCCCGGCCTTGGCACGTCCCAGCCGTCCTGAAATACGTTCCAGGTCGGAGATCGATTTCATAAGCTCCGACATATCACGCAAAAGCTGCCTGTCCTCTATCAATTTCGTTATATTATTCTGACGAGTTTTGATTTTCTTCAAATTTCTCAAGGGCGCCTGAAGAGCCTGACGTAAACGGCGCGCGCCCATTGAGGTACGTGTACGATTTAAAATCGTAAACAGCGACCTGCCCGAAGGTGAGGAAAATATCTCCAGATTCTCCAAAGTGGAGGAATCCAGAAACATGTTCTCTTCGTAATGCGGGATCTTGACCGCACGAATATGCTTCAGATCGATCAGCTTATTCTCATCCAGATAATATAGTATTCCTCCCGCCGAGCAGATTCCCGAGTTGCCATTGTCGATTCCGAAGCCCTCCAGATTATCCACCTTGAAATGATCGACCAGTTTCTGATGAGCGGTCTGGCGGTCGAATTTCCATGAATCAAGCTTCGATATTGTCGCATTCGGCAGGTACAACTTCACCTTCGATTTCAGATGTTCGTCCGAATCATCCAACACAATCTCCTTTGGATCGAGAGTGCGCAGACGGTCGATAACATCCCCTTCCAGTATATCATCCAGATAAAAATCACCGGTGGAAAGCTCAAGATAGCTAAGACCGTAATCATTTCCGTCGCGAACGATCGCCGCCAGATAATTGAAACGGTTGCCATTGTCGGAGCC
>WJIM01000206.1 GCA_014730285.1 Candidatus Zixiibacteriota bacterium | reverse complement strand
CCGGCATCCTGAAGCTGGGCGGACTTGTAGGTCAGAAGACGTGCCGCCTCGACCTTGGTAGCCATATCCGCAATCATCCACTGAATCGCCTGAAGCTTGGCAATCGGAGCGCCAAAGGCCACACGTTCCTTGGCATACTTGATAGCCTCATCCAGTGCACGCTGGGCGATACCTGTTGACTGTGCGGCGATACCCACACGGGCACCGTCAAGAGTCATCATCGCCATCTTGAAGCCTTTCCCTACGGGGCCAAGGAAGTTTTCCTTGGGAACCTTGACGTCTTTATAAACGATTCGTCCGGTAGTGGCATATTTCATGCCCATCTTATGCATCAAAGTCGAGCCCTCGACGCCTTCTGCATCAGCCGGAACGATTATGGCCGAAACCTTGGGACGGCTGCTTTCGTCATCCTTGAGTTTTCCGAACGTTACGGCATAATTACAGACATCACCGTGCATGATAAAGATCTTTTCACCGTTAATGATATAATGATCACCGGCGTCTTCAAACTCGGTGGTCTGGTTAGCAGCATCCGAACCGGCATTGGGCTCGGTTAGAGCGAAAGCCGGAATCTCTTCACCGGTTGCGGCTTTGGGGATATATTTCTGCTTTTGCTCATCAGTGCCGAAATTGATAATTGGGTCAACCGCAAGCTGCGAGACAGCGGATAGAAGTGATGAGGGCGGATCGAAATATGAGAGCTCTTCGATCATCGTAGCGTATTCGATCTTCTTGCGTCCCTGGCCGCCGTGTTCCTTGGGCATTACATACCCCACCAGCCCTTTATCGGCCAGCTTCTTGAATATATCATGAGCAAACGCATCGGGTTCACGGTCATGTTTTAGTCCCAGAGGTTCAATCTCCTTGGGGCAGAACTCGCGCATCATATCCCGGATCGGCTGCTGCAGTTCCGGATCGACATTATAAGTCATTCAATTCCTCCTTGACCTCTTATTTATTATGATTTCAAAAGACAATTCTTATCTTATAACTACTCTGCGGACTCTGAAGGTTCCGCCTCTTCTTTGGCCTCTTTTTCTTTGGCCGCTTCCTCCATTGCCTTCTGGCGCGCCTTCATCATCTCAACATCCTTGGCCTTGACCTCTTCCACAGTCTCCCAGCTATCGAAGGCCTTGATCATAATGCCAAGACCGGCGGTAACTTCGGAGCCGGCACGCTGATAATTAACCCAGATAAGCCCGTCGGCGCCGTAACGAGAGGCATCATCGATCATGCGGAAGTCCATGGCCTGCGAGGAGAAATTGTTTTCGGTCGGCCCGGTATGGATTTCCAGAATACCCAGGATTTTATAGGGGAAGTCGACATCCTTGTATTCGATCAGAATCGGTTCAGGATCGAGGGGGCTTTCTTTCTCCAGCTTGGGCGGCTTTTTGGCCTTCTTATTTCTCTTTTCGATTTCCTTTGGGGTTAGATATTTCACAGCCACCCCATTTGTAATCAGAGCGTCTTTTTCACCGGCGGGGGTATTATGAGTAATATAGACAACAGCATGCGCATCCATCTTGGAAGCGATCTTGGAAAGATCTTCCAGATTCTCCTCGCGGTTTTCCTCTGGGGTGCCGGTGTTCTTAACACTCAAAAGCTTAACAATTTCGTAGGCCGTATCGACATCTTCCTCCGTCAGCCAGATTTCTTCCGGCTCGCGTTCCTCGAATTCCTCAGCGGTTAGTATAGATGGAAGTGCCATCAAAGCTATAAATGCGAAAATCGATAAGATCATTAATTTTGAATTGAGCGGTTTCATAATAGAACCCTCCAACTTTAGACTACAAGATTTCCTCTTTTTTATCCCTGCCTGCTATCGCATCTTCTATGAAATTGATGATATTCTCGGTAGGTGTACCCGGGCCGAAAAGTTTGTCGATACCTTTAGCTTCCAGCGCTTCGATATCATCCTCGGGAATAATCCCGCCGCCGAAAAGTATGATATCCTCGGCTCCTTTTTCCTCCAGCTTTTGTTTGATAGCGGGGAAGAGGGTCATGTGAGCGCCGGAAAGAATTGAGATACCCACGCAGTCGACATCCTCCTGAACGGCAGCTTCCACGATCATGGTAGGCGTCTGGCGCAGACCGGTATAAATCACCTCCATACCCGCATCACGCAGGGCCGAGGCAATAACCTTGATTCCGCGGTCATGCCCGTCAAGTCCGGGTTTTGCCAGCAGAACTCGTATCTTTCTTTCCATATTCTCCTTATTGTTTGTACACTTACAGTTAGCCTACGAATATAGCCAAACTCAATGAAAATGCAACAAAAATCCCCTTCGGGATTATAGCCTGCAAGGGGCTTAATATTATACACCCGGAGAGGGGAGGAATTCCCGGGATTTTTTGGATGTTTGCATTCTCCACTCTGCGAAGCGATGGGATTTAGTTCACGTGGGTGCCTGGTTCCCTAACCTGGCTCCTGGGGATAGGCAGAATCACTCCACCCCGCGTTGCTCAGTTTCGATTCTGCTCTACCCGAGAATATACCTGCCCAAAAGGAATTTGAGCAGGCCATCCTATTTAAGAGGTTAATTAACATCCCGCCGGGAATGGGTTCCCGGCGGCACATCCCCGGGGGGCACACCACCCTGCAATTATTCCCGATTTCCCGCTTGCCAAAAGAGGGTGAAAATAATATATATATCCTGAAATTTTTCGAGAGGAGCGAGTTTTCTATGATCGATACAACTGATTTTTTCAAAGGTATGAAAATTGAAATAGATGGCGAACCCTATATAATAATGGATTTTCAAAATGCCCGTACAGCGCAGAGACGCGCTAATGTTACCACCAAGCTGAAACACCTGCAAACCGGGCAGGTACTCGAGAAATCATTCTCATCCGGAACCAAATTCGAGGAGCCGCCGTTCGAGACGCGGGACATGCAGTATATGTATTCCGATCCCGAGAGCTACTATTTTATGGATACCGATACTTATGACCAAATTCCGATTCCGATTGAGGCTATCGGGGATGATAAATGGTATCTGCTCGAGAATCATGAATACGAAATTCTTTTCTACCATGGTAATGCCTTAAATATCAACCTTCCAACCTCGGTTGTGCTGGAGGTGATCGAATCGGAGCCGGCGGTCAAGGGAGACCGTGTCTCCAACGTTATGAAAGGCGCCAAGCTCGAGACCGGCCTCGAGGTCAAGGTCCCGATTTTCATCAAAGAAGGGGATAAGATCAAGATCGATACCCGTGATGGCAAGTATCTGGAGCGCATGTAATTGATTGATATCGAGGCTCCCGACGAGTATATCGGCACCGATGAGTCCGGCAAGGGGGATTATTTCGGACCGCTGGTGATCGCCGGAGTATATATCGGTCCGGGAAATCAGGCGCACCTCGAAAAGCTCAATATTCTCGAATCCAAGCGAATTTCCGACAATCGCGCTATATCACTCTCAGAAGAGATCAAGAAATTGTCCCACACCTCGGCGGTAGTGATCGGCCCGGAGAAGTATAACGAGCTGTATACCAAAATGAAGAATCTGAATAAGCTTTTGGCCTGGGGGCATGCCCGTGTGATCGAGAATATCCTGGAGCTGCATGACTGCGGAGCGGCAATTTCGGATCAGTTCGGGGATGAATCGCTGATCAAAAATTCGCTTATGAAAAAAGGTAAGAACATACAACTTCAGCAGACTCCGCGGGCCGAAAGATTTCTGGCCGTGGCGGCAGCCTCGGTCCTGGCGCGAGGGGCATTTTTGAATTATCTGAATCGATTATCCTCTCAATACGGCATTAAATTCCCGAAAGGAGCTTCGAATCTGGTCGATCAGGCCGGAAAGAATTTTGTCGATAAATTCGGTCACGATAAACTGAAATTAGTTGCCAAACTGCATTTTAAGAATACCCGCAAGATAGACGCCCTCTAAATTCCTCTAATTAAAAGCAAAATAAGAGCTTAATTGACATCAAAATCATAATTATCCCTCAACTGAAACCGCAATCATCCGATATTTCTTATAAGCGGGGCAGAGTTTGAAGGGCTGCGTATGAATGATTTATTTTGGGCCTTGGTAACAGTTTTAATGATATTTGCATTATGGCTGTGGAATCGCCATAAAGCGGTAATTTTGCCGGACTCGGAGTCGGGGCATGGAAAAATTGCGCCCGGTTTGATTTTGCTGATTCTCTGGTCTGCACTTAATTTTGTGCAGAATATGCCGGCGGTGAATGCCGAGGCCAACAGGAGCATCACCATTGCTCTGGAATCTTTAACCACTGCAATGTTGATGGGCGCGATTTTGATTTTGGTTATAACTTTTTTGGTTGATTGGCCGGAAATGCGCAAAAATGGCTGGTTCAGAAAGAGGTCAGTAACATTTGCCGACCTGATGGGCGAGGTCGCCCGAGTGCCTCTGGACAGGGGAAAAGTCTCATTTGTCAGTGATGTCGCGGAAGCGCTGGCACGTGCTCTTCAAGCCGATTATTATCAAATAAAAGCTGTCGAGGACAACAGGCAGCGCCGGATTGCGGCATTTGGAATACAAAGTGATCTGGATGTGGGCGATGATTTTGAATACAAAGAACTCGATGATGGTTTAAATCTCGTCGAAAAAAATAATCACTGCCGCAAACACAAGCAAATCCGTCTGCATCTGGAAAGCTCATTGCCCGAGGAATATCAGCTTGCTTTCTGTGTTCCCAAATCGCAACGGCTTCTGCACAAGCCAGAACATCAGGATATTCTGCAATCCGTGCTCATAAGCAAACTTGAGAATGCTGCTCGTAATGATGAGATAGCGGCGCGTCTTGAGATTGCCGACCGCCAAAATAGATTGTACGAGCTCAATGACAGGGATACCGATATAGCAACCTATCTTCAACAGGTTCACCCGATAATTTACGACAAAGTAAAATTCGATTATATCTCGATTGCAGTACTCGATTCCGCTATTCAGAATATGTACCGCTACACCTATGCCGATGTCGGCGGCAGCCTTATCGAGCGGGGGATATGTTACCCGTTAAAACAGACTGCGGCCATGAAAGCCGCTGCCGAAAAACAAATGCTTGTGGCCAATACGCTTGAGTCGGATTTTTACCGCGACGATTATCATCTCTACAAGAGCGGATTCTCTTCGCGCCTGATTTATCCGATTTGCAATGATTCCGGGCAGGCCGTGGCGGTGGTCACATTGGCCGCGGTCAAGCCGAAATCATTTAACCATCTGGATCAATCCGATCTTGGGTTCCTGAATGCGCCGTTCTGCCGCATGATAGAATTAAATAATGTCAACAGTATGATGAATACACTCAAGAAACAGGTCGTTTCAAGCTTCAACCTGACCTTCGGGCTCGAGAACAGTCCCGGTCTCAAAGGCTTTTTTGACCGATCGGCACGGATTCTGGCGGAGACGCTTCCGGCCACAATGTGCCGTATCTGGGGCTACGACAAGCCCACGAACCGCCTTCGTTCAATCGGTTACTATTCACTTCACAACCGCCCGGACAAAATATCATCCCGGGATAATGAAGTCGAGCTGGAACTGATGCCGCGCCATAAGACGGCAATCAATATGGGCAAAGCTATAATTGTGAATCAAACCAATCCCGATAACAATATGGGGAAATCAGAGATCGAAGTCATGGGTCTGCCGGGCATAAAATCCGCGATTCTCTCGCCCATGCGTCTCCAGAACCGCATAAGCGGTATAGTATCGGTGGGCGAGGAACGCAACTGGGAGAGGCGCTCCCTGGGACATCAGGAGCTTCTGTACTCTCAGATAATCTCAACAATCTCTGCTATGGTTTATGATATCAACAGCAAAACCCGCGATTTGAACAGAGTAAATGCGGACTTTAAGAAAATCGAAATGAAATCTCAGATATATGATACCTATCCCGATCTTCCCTCACGGATATCCTCGAAACTAACCGGTGTTCTGGGGGCTGCTGAATTGATGCGTCGCAAGATGCCGGAGGATGCCAGGGAAATGGTGCGTTATAACGAAATCATATTGAGCGGGGCGGAGAGTATTGCAAATGAATTAAGAAAATTCGGTGAACTAAAGCAAAGCATCCTGCAGGAAAAGACAGTATGACATTGAATACCGACAGTAAGTTGAAATCAAAAGATATCGATGATTTCGTTGTGCCGGGGGGAGCGGAAAACGAAACTATCAGCCACTTAGTCAATAATTATTTTAAGAATGTTCTGAAGAGCGGCTATTTCCTGATGCCAAACGATTCTCCCTATGCCGAGATCTTTGAGGATATGGATTTCAGTCCGCCCCTGCGGGAGTGTGCTTATGTCGGCAGACAGGAATGGCAGGAGATTATAAATACAGCCGGGCTGAATGACAATGTTATGATCCTTCCTTTTGAGGATCATGATCTGGCATTAAGATTGCAGTTTGCCAATGGGTTTAACGGATTTTCATCGGCAAACGATGATTTTTCAGAATTAACGAAATACATCCAGTCTTATCTGAGTAAAATAATCCGTTCCCATACGAATTACCTGAATGTGCTCAACCGTTTAAGCCGGCTTGTGCTCTCGAGTGTTGAGATAGAAATAATCTTTCCGGAAATCGTGGATGAGCTAAAAAAATTAATCGGTTTTCACCGTTTTTCTCTGGTAACCTATCATCCGGAATTCGACTCTTTCCGCCTCGAGGCAGAGTACGATGATACAAACGACACCTGCAGTTTTAAAAAGCAGTTTATCAAGCTCAATGAGACCAGCCTGGCCAGACTGATTGTCAGACGAAGAGGCCTGATAACATCGACCAAGGAATTAGGACAGGGTATGGTTGCTCAGCGCCTTATCCGAATGGGATATCAGTCTTATCTGTTCAGTCCGATTTATGACGGCGCTGAGCTTCTTGCCAGCCTGAATCTGGCTTCGAGGGATGCTAACGCCTATGACCAGGACAGCGTGAAACTGCTCTCCGGGATTTGCAATATTATCGGAGACGGGCTAAAATCAGCGCTGAAATATCATCGCCTGCATCAGTTGATGGATGATTATCACAACGCCAAAAAGCATTTCATGCAACTGGAAAAATCCCGCAACTTCATTGATATAACGCGCGGCGTTCTGCATGCACTTAATAATCAACTGGCTTTGGTCATGGGACGCGCTCAGCTTCTGCGCCAGTTCAGCGGGGATGTTATCAAGCTGGAAAATGCCAAAAAAGGTCTGGATATAATATTGAATGCCTCTACCAAGGCCTCGGAGCAGATCGCCGAGCTTCAGAAATATGCCCGCCTAAAACCGGATGATGATCCGGATCAGATTCAGCTTAAGGGTTTGATCGAGGAGATTATCGAGCTTTCTATGCCTCGCTGGAAAGCGATTGGTCACGGGGCAGTTGAATTTAATGTCAATGTCGATACCCAGGTTGTGATCAAAGGCTTCCGCAAAAAAATCAAAGAGGCATTGATTAATATTCTCATGAATGCTGTCGAGGCTGAGGAGGAAAAAGGCGGTGAGATTTCGATCAGAGCTTATGCTGAAGATGGTATGGCGATAATCACCGTGAAGGATGAAGGTAAGGGTATTGACAGAGATGCAATACCGAGATTATTCAATCCGTTCTACACCACCAAAAGCAGCGGCACAGGCCTGGGGCTTGCAGTCAGTTACCGTATTATCAAGGAGCACTCGGGAAAACTGGAGGTAGATAGCATCCCTGACAAGGGCACAATCGTAACGATCAAACTTCCCTTAAAACCTGAGAAAACCCACTCTACGAGAAGTGATGCTTCCCACCGGTTTATAAAAAATGTCGTTGTCGTCGATCAGAATCGCATGCGTCGCAACCTGCTTTCGAAGATACTAGAGAAGATGGAGCTGCGTGTGAAGGCCGTCAAATCACTCGGATCGGCTGACAGCTTTATTGCCGAGGAAAAGCCGGACCTTGTAATTATGGATGATGATGCCGGCGATGTAGACCCGATTGAATATTTCCAGATGATAAAGGCCAATCGGCCGGAAATAATGACCTGTCTACAGTGTTCATTAGCAACTGCGGATGATTGCCGGAGCCTGGAATCGATGGGGGTTGATGCTGTTTTGACTAAGCCATTTGAACAGGATCAGATAAGAAAATCAATCGACATTCTGCGCACAACCAGCTCCGGGGACGATCAGAGCGAATAGCCGCACTTATTTAATATATTGTGAAACATGGACATGACTGCAATCATTAAAGCACAGCTTTAATTATCCTCACAGTAATATCTTGCCTTACAATAAAATTTAGTGTATATTTAAACATGGCTTTACTACTTGCTTGATCTAAACTTTATAATTATTTAATTGACAAGCAGATATAACATCAATATTTTTACGTATCTATCGTAGTTACTTTAAAAATTTTTTGCGAGTTTTAATGTGATGCCTTATAAGGAGTTGGGGCGTATTGTTTCATAGATTGAAGATTCCGGTTCTATTATTAGCGATCCTCCTTCTGCCTCTAAGCCTGTTTGCCCAGGTGTACTATGGAGGAGAGAATTATAGCTTAGAAGAGTGGGGCAAATCGGTTTTCGAACTGGCGGGGAATAGCATTTCGTTATCATCGCTCGATAATATTCAAGACAGCCTTGATATTGGCATAGCGGGGGAAGCTGACAATCATACTCTCAAATTCAATCAAACAGATTCAGTTATTCTTCCGGGATCAAGGATTCTGATAACATTTCCAGAGGATTTTGATCTGGAGTCCATTACCAATATCGTATACTCTGATGATGATGAAGCCAATACGGATTTCAGCATCGACTCCTTTTTGATCTCAGATAGAAGCTTTTACATCTTTCTCGATGATTCCGGAACCACTCCTGTAAGCGGAAGCCTGGTAGAGGTTGAGATGGCGGATGTCGTAAATGCGACTGCCAGCGGAAGCTATCGGCTTGCACTGACTCTGACAGACAGCAATGGAGTCGTAATAGCAGGACCGGATTTTTCACAGCCGTTTTTGCTTTCTCCCGGCGCTCTTGATTCTATCGAGGTAGTACCGGATGGCGTGCAGCAAATCCGCGCGGGGAAAACATTTCAATTCGACTGTATCTGTTACGACAGCTTTACCAATGTGCTCGACTGCCCTTCTCAGTCCTGGTCAGTAGAGGGCTCGGCAGTAACCGGCGAAATAGATTCAACGGGTTTGTTTCTGGCTCAATATGTTGGACCGTTTCATGCAGTCTGCGAGATCGGCGGTTTGGTCGACAGTTCCGACCTTGTTTTCGTGGTTGCGGGCAACCCGGTGGAGTTCAATTTGACCGGTTTCCCCGATACATTGACAGCCGGAAAGAAGCTCGGAAACTCGGTTTATGTGGAAGCGAAAGATTTTTACGGCAATCGGGTGCGTTCTTTTCTGGGCCAGGTCTGGTTCGAAAGCTCGGATCCATCCGCAGAGCTGATTATCGATTCAACCAACAAATATCAGTTCCAGGAGGGAGATCAGGGAGATAAGCTTTTTGGAGATTCAGCCTTTATCTTTCGTACGGCGGGGCAGCAGACTATCAGGGTGACCGACGGTTCGATATCTTCCGACGACAAATATATAATTATCCTGCCGGACAGGCCTTCCGATCTGACAGTCAGCCTGCCCGATACTGTAATGGCCGGCCAGGAGTTCAGTATAGAGGTAAGTAATCTGGCGGATGCTTCGGGGAATCCGATTTCCGGTATTGTGGATGTGCAACTTCTTGGAGATGGCACTGCTCCTGACGGCACGGAGCCGCGTATTAACCAAATTTTTGCCGATGCGGGTAACGGTGCGGCTTTGCAGGAAATATCGAAGGCTGGCGACGCCGGATTTGTCGTTTCTATAGATACTATATCCAGATTGATTCAACCGATTTTCGTAAGTAACTCCGGGGCCGATCATATTGAGTTCGTGCTGGCCTCTCCGCAGATTGTGGGAGTGCCGTTTACGGGTCAGGCTGATCTGACCGTTCTGGATGAGTTCGATAACGTAGTAACCGATTTTGATGCCTCAGCCACCAGTGTCACCGTAACCGCTCTGGGAGAAGGAAATGTTATCAATGGCCTGATTGCAGGAGGCGAGGCGTTTGTGGACGGCGTCTGCGATTTGACTCAATTTGATATGTATTACAGCGGCCCTGCGCGCTTTTTGAAATTCAGGGCGGCCACGCTTACCGGTGTGCAGGGAAGTTCGGAGACGATCGAAATAAATTCGGCCTCGATAGAACAACTCTCACTTTCCAACGGAGCTCTTTACAGAGGAGATGAGTTTTCGGCGGCGGCTACGATCTCAAATTTCGGATCGCTGGAATTAACAGTGAATGATATCGACCTGACATCCACTCAGGGCGAGATGATAATTGACAGCATCACACCCGCTCTCCCGCATCAAATCTCTGGCAACAGCTCGACGATATATGAAATTTATACATCCATACCCCTGACTTTTAACAGCGAGATGACCTCCTTCCGGAGTTCTTTCTCCGGCCTTTACAATCAGCAGACTATTTCCGACTCCTCGGCCTTTTTGGATTCGCTCAGAATTCTGAGCCAGCAGGAGGCGATTTATTCGGATGAGTCGCTGACTCCGCTTATAATGTCGAAGGGCAGCGAGTATGCCATGCGCCTGGAGCTTATGAATCTGGGGGAGGCGGTGATAAGCCTCAATACCGAAAGCTTTTTGCAGTTCGCCACCGAGGAAGATAGTTTCAGAACCAATCTGGAAATACCGACTTTTCTTCCGACAACAGGCGCCGGAGTCGATCTTTTCTTCGAGGAAACCGAACTGCCCCCGAGTTTCGAATCCGGCACTTATGAACTTACCCTGTTTCTCGTGGGCCTTCAGGGCGGTTCCGAATATTCAGAGGAACTGATTTTATCTGATTCTGTAACGGTGCAAAGTCCGCCGGATATTGCATATATAGAGGATAGTTTCGCACCCGATTCTGTTTACCGTGGATCGGAGATGACTCCGGTTTTGCGGATCGAAAACACGGGGGAGGCCGTATTAATGTTGGACAGGGAGCTTTCAAGATTAGAACTTGATGCAGACGGACGTCAGATAATATTCCGGCCGGAGGCAGACGGCGATTCTATTATGCCGGGCCAGAATCAGATCACATTTGAGACAGTCCGTGTACCATCGGATTTTCCTGTCTCCTCCAATTCTATTACGCTTCATCTTGAGGGCAGCGCAAATCAGCATAATCAAAATTTCGATATAGATATCGGCGACGGTATCCTGGAAATTCTGGAGCAGGGCGCAATTCAGATTTTGAGCACTTCGAATCTCAGTCCGAATTCGCCTCGAGTTAATATCGAACAGCGCTTTGATGTCAGCGTGAAAGTTAAGAATCTGGGACAGGAGGCGCTTGAAGATATTTGGATACAGCTTGAGGGCGAGAACAGTCTGGTTGTGGATGATTCGCTCAGCATAACATTGCTGGAACCGGATCAAACGGACTCTGTCTTATTCAGCATTATCGCCACGGATATTCTCAATACCGCTGAAATTTTCCGGGCGGCAGTTTTGTCCGCTACCGGAGTGCAGACAGGATCGCCGGGTATCATATTGAATCCTGAGGATAATACTGCCGCCGCTACCGTAGAGCTTCCGGCACGAATTTCAGCCGCTCTTTCAATCATATCACCTCCCGATGCACTGGGAGGAAATGTGAGTATAAATCAGCAGTTTACTTTGCAGGCCGAGTTTTCGAACAGCGGTCAGGCCGATGTTGATCTTGGGTTGGCGACTCTTTATCTGCCGGACGGCTTTGCTACAAATGATCCTGTTGATGTTGCCTTTGAAATCGATGACCCGATTTCATGGGATATATCCGCGCCAGGATTGCCTCAGGAAGCAGAGCTGATTATGGAGATTACCTCCGCTCCAAACGACCTTAATTCGCAAAATCCGGCTATCGTGGAAAAGGACGCCGATACGGTTGACGTTACGGTTGAGGAGCAACTGCCCTCGGCCTTCGTGGACTGGTTGTTCGAGAGCTATGATCTGGTGTACCCGGGGCAGACTCTGCCAGTGGCAGAATTCGAGTTTTTCACCGAGCTTTCCAGCGGCAGTCAGGCGGTTTTAACGGGGATTGCCTTTGAATTCACCGATCGTGAGGGACGCGCTTTTGAGCTGGATGAACTTTTATTGTCGGGATCGATGACATTCAATCAGAATACATATCCGGGTACAATCTCCTCTAACACCTTGAGTTTCGATTTCGGCGAGGATGTGGTCTTCGACGGCCAGAATGCGGCAGTGCTTGATCTGCAGGTAGTCATGGATGATCAAACCACGCTCGATAATTTCATAATCAGCACCGATTCTTCGCTTGTAACGGCCAATGACTATCGCTTTGATGTTGTTGGAAGCCCGCTTGAAATAAAGGCCGCCGACGGAAGTGGGTTTGCGATCTCGAAAAGTTACGGCGCGGTGCCCTCGGATTTCGAAAGCTCATTCTATAATTATCCCAATCCGTTCAATCCGGATAAGGAGTCGACCTTAATAGTTTATTACCTGCCTAACAGCAGTGATATCGACCTTACGATATATACCTTGATCGGCGAGCAAGTGTTCTCCACGAATATCCCCGCAGGCTCGCCCGGTGCGCAGGGGGGAACGATAAACCGGGTCTACTGGAATGGACGCAACGGGGAATCATTGATAGTGCGCGAGGGAGTGTACCTGGCGGTAATAAAATATTCCGGGGGAGAGGCCCGGACAAAAATCGCAGTGGTGAAATAGATGAAATTACTCAATAAAAAAGCTCCGCTAATTGTGGTCATGCTCCTGCTTTTATCTGTGCAGGCAGGCGCCGCCGATCCCTCGGGACGGGAAAGCCTGTTCATCCTGGGAGCCGGCGCACGTCCGCTGGGAATGGGCGGAACGTTTACCGCGGTTGCCGATGATGGCTCGGCTGTATACTACAATCCCGCCGGTCTGGGATACCTCGAGTACCGTGAGTTAACGCTGTTTCATACTCCACTCTATGAAAGCACAAATTACATGTTCGGCGGAGTTGTGTATCCTATCCTCGGATTCGGTGCGGTTGGAATCGGCGGCCTGAGGCTGGGCACCGATGATATCGTATTTCGCGACAGGCTGGGAAGCCTGGGGAGCTTTGATTATACAAACGGCCAGTACTGGCTTTCTTACGGAATCAGGGCTTTTGATTTTGTTTCTTTCGGTTTGAACATGAAATATCTGGATCAATCACTGGGCGATCTTTCTACCTCAACCGGCTCTGTTGATCTGGGACTTCTGGCGCATTACAAGAATACTATTTTTCTGGGTGTGAATGCGCAGGATATATTATCAGGCGAACTCAAACTCGGCAGCAAGGGTGAAAACCTGCCCTATAATATCAAAGCCGGTTTAGCGGCAAAATTCAGCACCGCAAACCTGAGCTTCATTCTGGCCGGAGATATTGACCAGACCGAGGATCTGGGAGCAAAATTTCACGGCGGCGTCGAGGTCGGGATAAAGAATACATTTTTCCTGCGTGGTGGATATGATCGTTCCGAAATAACCTTAGGAGCCGGACTCAAGTACAAATTTGCCAGGTTCGATTATGCCTTCAAGGGACATGCCGATCTTGATCCCACGCATCGTCTGGGAATATCCTTCTTCTTCGGCCCCACGATTTCGGAGCAAAAAGCCAAACAAGAAGCCCGGCTTCGTCAGGAGGAAGAGGTGCGCGCCGAGGAGCTTCGCAGAAAGCGTGTGACAGGTTTGCAGGAAAAGGCTGACACATTCTATGAGAACGAAGTCTGGGATTCGGCTGTTGTATATTATAATCAGGTACTCGCCTATGATTCGGAAAATATCGACGCAATAACCAGGATTCGTGAAATCACCGACAAGCTCGAGAGCCGCGCTCGTGAGGAGATCGATACCAAAGCCGGTGAGCTGGCTTACAATAGATTGATGGAAAGGTACCAAAAAACCGCAGATTCGTTGTACAGGCTGAGTGAATACGAAAATGCCAGGCTTGAATACCAGAGGATACTCGAACTCGATTCGTCCAGCGTGTATGCAGTCGGCCGGCTGTCTGAAATCGAAAACCGTTTCGACCAGATCGTGGACTCACTCAAAGCGCGGGGCGCAGCTCTGATCGCGCAGGAGGAATATTCCGATGCTGTAGTTGTGCTGACGGAAGCACAAAAGATACGGCCTGATGATGCCGATGTCAGGCGCCGTATAAGTTATGCAAAGACGAGGCTTTTGATCGATCAAAAATTGAGAGATGCTGTGGAAACCCTGAATGAGGGCGATACTACCGCCGCACAATTAATATTCCAGGAGATTCTGGAGCTTGATCCACAGGAGCAGGTTGCGCTTGACTATCTGGAACAGCTTGAAAAGGAGCCGGAGATCGAACCGATTTCAATCGACCGGTTGAAGGCCGACAGCGAGTACTGGAATTTATATCTCGAGGGCCTGGAACAATTCGGCGAGGGCAAATATAAAGAAGCGATAGATAAGTGGGAGACCGTGCTGGAGAAATATCCCGGCTCTGAGGATACCAAAGAAAATATCAGGCAGGCCCAAAGACGCTTGCGAGGCCAGGACCGGTAAAATAGAATTATGGGTTTATTCAGTAAGGCAGTAAAAGAATCGCAGTTTTCCTTTGACGCCAAAGAGGAAAAACTGAATGAAATCAAGGATTATGTGCGCGATACGCTTGATGGTACGCCCTTTTCAGAAAAGGAGCTTACCGGGATACTTCTGGCTATAGAGGAGGCCTGCACCAACGTCATCCGTCATGCCTACCTGTATGCACCCGGCGGCACGATCAGGCTGAAGATTACGCTGTCATCGGACAGGGCTATATTCGAAATTATCGATACCGGGCGAGCTTTCGACTTCGATTCCTCCGGGACGCCCGATCTCGACCGCTATGTCGAGACCAGCCGTAAGGGCGGCCTGGGATTGTATCTGATCCGCAAGATAATGGATGATGTCGATTACCGCGCCCATCGTTCCGGCAATCGTCTGATTCTTGTCAAGAAATTCCCCAAAGGCCCTGCCGCACGTCGTGCGCTAAGAGGCGAGGGAATTTCGATCCGCAAAAAATTCGCTTTCTGGATGACGCTGATTCTGACAGGCCTTGTTTTCATCATTTACTTCTACTTCGAGAACCGCACGACCTCGGCATTAAAAGCCGGATTCCGCACCCAGATGGAGGAGGTCGCCACTACAGTGGCATCACAGGCCAAAGACGAGATCGTCAATGAGGTGCGGGATGCCGAGTTTTTACTGATGGTCAGAAATTTCCGTCAACAAAACAAAAATATCGCCTATATCTCGATCACCGATGATGAGGGTGATGTACTGGCCCACAGTGAGGATATCTCCCGGCTTCATTCTGCCTACGAACTTCCATCAGGAGTTGATGCACAGCTTTCAAATCGACCTCAGGATGTAAAAATCGGCGGCCGCAGTATACAGCATTATATCGTGCCGATCAGCGAGGGCGAGGAGCTTTTAGGGCATGTGCATATCGGATTCACCATGGTAAATTTGAAAGCGGAGATCAGCAGTTCGCGACGCGGCATATTTATTATTTCTATTATAAGCTATGTGCTTGCGCTTCTGGCGGTAACTCTGCTCTCCAATTATTTCGTGAAACCGATTCAGAAGCTGACCGATGGTGTGAAGAAAATCGGCTCCGGCGATTTGGAGGCCAAACTGCCGATTGACGGTGCGGACGAGTTCTCGGAAATCGCTCGCGCATTTAACGAGATGACCGGCAAGATCAAAGAGGCCCAGAAAAATATCGTTGAGCAGGAACGCCTGCATAAGGAGATGCAGGTGGCCCAGGAAATCCAGCATACGCTTCTGCCCAAGCATTTCCCTGATATCGAAGGCTATGATATCGCCACTATATATCGTGCCGCCAAAGATGTTGGCGGTGACTATTTCGACTT
>WJIM01000205.1 GCA_014730285.1 Candidatus Zixiibacteriota bacterium | reverse complement strand
GGGCTGCTGCTGGGGATAGGCGCCGTTATTCTGGCGGAGGTCACCGACAACTCGATCAAGAAGATCGAGACTGTCGAGGATATTCTGGGCATCAAGGTACTCGGCACCATTCCAAAAATAGAATTTAAATCGGGACCAATCTCAAGTGACAAGGAGAAGGCCCCGCCTGATAAAAAACCAATTGGGAGTAAACCATGACCCAGCAAGCATTCAAACTGAACACCCGGCTGGCAACTGGTGACAAGGAATACCTGATTCAGACCGTGAACGACGACCACGGCAAACGGGTACTGACATCGCTTTTTTCCAACGGCGAACTTCTGGATACGTTCGAGGAAAAATTCGATTCAGGAATCAAAAGCGACGATTTGAAAAAGCTGGTAAATTCAGCTCATGAAGACAGAAGACGTGAGCTTCAGCAGCTAATCGAGCTTTATCAGAACTCAGCCGAAATTGCCGATCCCAAGAGCCTGCATTATCTGGGACAGGCCTTATACTACAGACGTATGTATCTTGAATCGATCAAGCTGTTTCAGAAATCGGTCGAAATCGATCCGGAGTTTGATGAAGGATGGCTGAATTTAGGAGGGGTACAGTTTGCACTGAATAAATTCACAGAGGCCTGCCAGTCATTCTCGAAAGCAGTTGAGCTAAGACCCAAATTCGCCGACTACCGTAATCATCTGGGCGAGGCATTTCTGGCATTGGATTCCTGCAAACGCGCCGTAATCGAATTCGATGAAGCCCTGAAGCTGAATATCTACTATGGTGAGGCGTATCTAAATAAGGCTCTGGCCTATATCCTCAATGCCATCAGGCGCGAGGATTTCAACCTCTTCACCAATCAGGAGGAGATGACCAAAAAGGCGCTCGAGAAGGCCAGCGTAATCATGCCGGATATTGTCGATCAGGATTTTCTGGAGGGGCAGAAATTCTTCGAACAGGGTAACCTGGAGAAGGCCTTTGCCAGGTTTTTGACCTGCCGCGAAAAACGCCGTCAGCAAAAAGACGCTGAGTCATCGGACTTTTATCTCAAATTCATGCTGGGCACCGGCAGCTTAAATGAGAAGATGATTGCCAGACGGATCAAGTACCTGCAAAGCGCTATAAGCAACAATCCTCATTATCCCGACCTGCATTACGAGCTGGCAGTGGCATATACTCTCATGGGACGATATATCCATGAGAAGGCCATTGAGGAATATAAGAAAGCGCTTTCGGTTAATCCGGATTTCGAGCGGGCCAAGAAGAATCTCAAGCTGGCCGAGAACGAAATCAAGGGGACTGATGTTGTAATCAACGCAATATTGAAGGGCTGACATTTTGAAAAACGAAGCAAAAAATATTTATAAGACATACGATCCGGAATCACCCGTCGGGACCGAATTCAGACGGCTTCTTTTTAACTTAACCAACAGCCGTGTGCTATCGGACAATGCCAAGTCATTCCTGATTACATCTCCCTCGGTGGGCGAGGGCAAGAGCACCATATCGACTTTTCTGGCAATGACCGGGGCGGCTCATCGACCTCGTAAGACGCTCTTGATCGATGCCGACCTCAGGCGCCCGGTGATTCATAAAATATTCGGAATAAATCAGCGCAACGGCTTATGTGATATCATTACATCAAATGCCAAGCTCGAGGATTGCATTAAAAAGACCCGGGTTGAAAATCTCGACATTATTACTTCCGGGAAAATCGACCGCAATCCAACAGAGTTATTTGATTCACCATCAGTTGCCGGTATTTTCGATGCCGCGAAATTCTATTACGATTTGATACTTGTGGATTCGGCTCCGGTTGTGCCCGTAACCGATCCTCTGATTCTTGGCTCCGAGGTTGACGGTATGTGTCTGGTGATAAAGGCCGGCGCGACTCAAAAGGAAGTTGTGAACAGGGCCGCCGATTTGATTAACCAGTCGGGCGCGCGGCTTCTGGGCGTGGCCTTGAACAATGTCAAACAGGCTCTGCCCTATTATTATAATCATAAGTACTACGGCTATCATTACACGTCTCGAAAATAATCATGCTCAACTGCATTACCATAGATGTAGAAGACTGGTTCTGCGTAGAATCATTCCGCGACCGGTTCCCGATCGAAGCCTGGGATAAGCAGAAGACCCGGGTGCTTTCCAATATCGTGCGCACCTGCGAGATACTGGATGAATACAACGTAAAAGCGACATTTTTCATCCTGGGATGGGTGGCCGAGAAATTTCCGGAAATAGCCGATTATTTGAATTCCAACGGCCATGAGATCGGTTCGCACAGTTACTCTCACGGCCTGATATTCAAGATGTCTCCGCAGGAATTCCGCGAGGACACGATCAGGTCTTTGGAGGCCATAAATGCCGGGGCGGATATACCCATACGCGGTTATCGGGCGCCCTCGTTCTCGATCAATCCCAGACATGAATGGGTCTGGCAGACACTGGCCGATCTGGGCTTCAGCTACGACTCATCGGTTTTTCCGGTACTGCACGACATCTACGGCGCTCCTAACGCTCCTCGTTTTGCGCATGAGATACATGTCGATGAGAGCAGGTCGATTCTGGAGATTCCGCCCTCCACAGTGCGGTTTCTGGGAAAAAATTTCGGTGTGGGCGGCGGAGGATATCTTCGCTTTTTTCCCTACTGGTACAC
Source organism: Candidatus Zixiibacteriota bacterium (assembly GCA_014730285.1). Lineage (GTDB taxonomy): Bacteria > Zixibacteria > MSB-5A5 > JAABVY01 > JAABVY01 > JAABVY01. The sequence goes on along the minus strand of WJIM01000205.1, from coordinate 6,178 downwards.
AGCGCGCGCATTCAAGCGACTGAACAAACTGGGATTTCCGGGCATAGTATACTTTCACCCTTGGGAAATCGATGTTAATCAGCCGCGCATAGATGCAAAATTCAAAAGCCGCCTGCGTCATTACACGAATCTGAAAACAACCGAGATAAAACTGAGAAAGCTCTTAAAAAATTTTAAATTCGGACCGATACGTGACGTATTCGATTTGGACAGGAAAAAGCAAATAGGCAACAAGATATGAGCAGTTCCAAAGTAATAGTCTTGAAAGCAAAACCGGAAACGATTCTGGAGGATTACAAAAAGCTCCTGCATACGGCCAATTACGACCAGATCATTAAAAAGGAGCAGGATACGATCATAAAACTCAATCTCTCCTGGACCAAGTATTTTCCGGCATGTTCCTCACAGCCCTGGCAGCTCGAGGGCGTTTTGAATACGATGAAGGAAGATGGCTATGACTTCTCGCACCTCTTCCCGCTTGAAAATAAAACCGTTGTGACAGATCCCCATAAAGGCTGTAAAAACAATCTCTGGAAACCGGTGCTGGACAAATACGGCGCATCATTCACGGCCCTGCCGGAAGTTGAATGGACGCGCTTTAAATTCAAATCCGAACTCCTTAAGCTGAATGAGATTTTTCCGCACGGGATCGAAATTCCGAAGATGTATATCGGAAAACAGATAATACATCTTCCCACGGTAAAGACCCATGGTCATTCAACCACCACCGGTGCAATCAAGAACTCATTCGGAGGTCTCTTAAAAGAGGTGCGGCATTACGCTCATAAATATATGCACGAGGTGCTGGTCGATTTGATGCTGATGCAGAAAGAACTGCATCCCTCGATTTTCGCAGTCATGGACGGCACTGTCTGCGGGGACGGCGCCGGGCCGAGAACAATGGAGCCTAAAGTTAAAGACTATATACTGGCTTCCGATGACCAGGTGGCAATAGACTCGGTGGCGGCGCACATGATGGGCTTCGATCCGCTGTCGATACCGTATCTCCGGATGTGCCAGGAGCGCTGTCTTGGCAAGGCCGACTTGAAGGATATCGAAATCGTCGGCGAGGACATCTCCGATGTCAACTTCGGCTTCAAGGTCAAAAAGAGCCTTGTAATCTGGGGCGATCAGATGCTTCGAAAAGGGCCGCTCAGATTTCTGGAAAAACCTGCATTGCATTCTCCGCTTGTTGGATGGGCGCCGTTTGCATCCAATCTCTACCATGATTTCCTTTGGTATCCTACGGTCGGTAAATCGATTATCAGGCGATTCTCCAAAACCAAATGGGGTCAGCTTTTCGAGAAGTATAAAAAGAATAAATCCTGAGGTTTTATTGCCGGGCTTTCTCGAATTGCGGATCGTAGAGGCTGACCTTATTCCGTCCCGACTGTTTCGACTCCAGAAGAGCCATATCCGAACAATAGATCAACCGGTCAATCCGTGTCGCATCGGTGGGATAAATTGCCCCTCCCAGGCTGACGCTGATATTCAATGATTTCTTATTCGACCTGTCCCGAAATTCAAATTCCATAATCTTAACCCGCAGCCTTTCCATGAACTGCTCGCAGGCCTCCCTGTCGGTTTCAGGCATAATCACGCAGAACTCCTCACCCCCGTAACGGGAAACGATATCGATTGTACGCACGCTGTTGTGTATCAGCATGCCAAGCTGCTTTAAGATATGATCCCCGGTCTGATGACCGTGGGAATCATTTATAACCTTGAATTGATCAATATCGAATATGACCAGTCCCAGAAACCGCTCATATCTTTTGGCGCGCAGGATTTCCTCTCCCAGACGCTTGTAGAAATAACGATAGTTGTAAAGGCCGGTCATGCTGTCGGTATAGGATAACTCCTCGATCTTCCGGAAATGGTGGATGTTATCCAGCGTCAGCCGCAAGGTCTGGCAGAATGTCTCGATCACGCTGATTTCCTCTGAACTGTAATCGGCTTTTCCGGTCTTCTTCTCCCCCAATCCCAGAAAACCGATTTTCCTCTGCGGCAATGGGAATGATGAAAGCAGCTTGCATCCCGATCTCGAAAAGGCCTGCACCCCGGGGCCGGGGCCGAGTGCCTCGAGGATGTGCTGCATGCGGTGTACTCCCGGATCGCGCGAAAGAATTTTAACCATTGAGTCGGAGGTTTTCACCTGGCATTTCCTTAATTCCGCGGGTACAGTTTTCGTAACATGCGAGGCCGTCAGAAAATTCTTTTTGCTTGCGGGCATGAATATAAATGCGAATGATGGATTCAGGCGATCCTCAATGATCCCCAGGAATTTATTAAGCAATTGATTTTCATTATATATTTTCAGCAGCCCAATATTATCATCGAGCAGGCCCAAAGATTCTACGCGATTTGATTTATCCGGCGATCTCTTTTCACCAATAGCTTGCTTGCCTCGCGGTCTTGATGTCCCGGCTGTCTGCCCCTTTTTGGAAATCTCGAAACCGTAAGCAAGTTGATCGGTTAACGATAAAAGATACCCCGACATATCCCTGAGGTCGTATAATTCGCTCTCGGAAAACACAACGATACCATAAAGCTGTTTGCCGAACAATATCGGCATAGCGACCTTCATGTCCAGCTTATCGTACAGCAGGCGCGCCAGATTGTCATGCGGCTTGACTTTGTCGAACCAGAGCGGCTGGCCTTCATGCGTGAGCCGTTTAACCAGATCGGAACCGGGAGCGAAATAGAGTTTGTTTATGCCGGGGAGATCGATGTTGTGCCAGATCAGGGGAGTATATTTTCCCCTGCTGCTGATATATATAACAACTTTACTGATTCCGAAATGGCGCGTTGTGGAGTTGTTGTAATCGGCCGCAACATGGCGAAACGGGCTGCCGGAGGCAATGGTTTTTGTGAGTGATTCTTTGATGTCAAAATAGATGTTTTGAAGTATATCTTCGCTTTTGGCGCTCTGCCGGCGTGCCGACGAATACCTAATATACAGGATAATCAACGCCAATATCAGCGCCAGACAGCAAAGCCCGAGACCCAATACAAGGATCAACTCTGGACGATCCAAACCGAGCATAACATGTGCCCCTCCTCAGCACATATGCATCTTTCTATTTTCTGCGCGCAAATCTAAAGCGCTTTTTCTTTGACAAAATATCGTATCTCTTCAGGATCCCCCTGATCTTCCACCATCCCAGTTTGGGATGATCGCCTGCCTCCGAATTGAGAATCTTCTTCATCTCACGAATCGACAGGAAGGGATCATCGGCGGCCAGATCCAGGACACGGCGATCCTCACTGCTCCTTGCAGGCTCGTCCTTTTCTTCTGAATGTGCGGCTTTTTCCTCGGATTTGGGCTCGGACACATCCTTAACTGTATGCGATCCCTCTTGCTTGTCTTCGATAATCTCGGTGGATGTTTTGATTTTGGGCGAATTTTCTTCCGAGCTCGGGCTGCGCAGAGTGATACTGAAATCGCCTTTGGCCCTCTCAACATTTTCGAAGGCTTTCAGAATTGAATCGAATTCCAAAAGCTCGTATATCTCATATACATTCGGGATCATACCGGCCAATTTCAGGTCTCCCTCATTCTGGCGAATTTCGCGAATGTTGGAGATAAAAATGCCCCAGCCCGCCGAGGATATATAGTCCACGCCGCCAAGATCGATCACGATATTGTAGCGCGACTGATCCATCAACGAGCTCATGACCTTCTCCAGCTCGCTGGAGGTCATCGTATCTATCACACCATCTACTCTGACGACCGATATCTCACCTTCGGTGCCGCCGGCATCCAGAGATATCTTAATCTCGTCCATTTTATTCTCCTGAGCCATAATCTTTCCTACCCATGACCGTTTGCAATTTCTTTGGTTAACAGGAAATAATCGAGCGCCCCGTGCGAATAAGGAGCATACTCGAAGATCGTTTTATGATTTTCCTGAGCTTCCTTTATTTGAGTATTTATTCTTATTTTGGTAACAAAAACTTTATCGCCGAAATCATGCATCAATTTATCATAAACACGATCGGATATCTTCGTGCGTTTGTCGAAGAATGTCGCCAGTATGCCCATGACATTGACATTATGCCCGATCTTTTTCTCGATCTCCTCGATCAGCCCCATGGTTTTCTTGGCGCCTTCGGTTGCGAAATAATCCATGGAGACCGGAATGATAACATAATCGCAGTAATTCAGCGCGTTGATATTAATCAGGTTAATCGTGGGCGGACAATCGCAGATTACGTAATCGGATCCCACCAGATTTTTGAAGACCTGGCTCATCCTGACCTCGCGGTCGTCCTGACGGCTTATTACCATCTCCGATTCGACCAGACGTTTGCCGCCCGAATCGATAAGATAAAGATTGGTGCGCGCTTTGACAATATCCACCTCGCCTGTCAGGAGCAGTTCCGAAAGCCCTCTTTTGGGCTGCTCATTGAACGCCATAGCTACATTGCCTTGACTGTCGCAGTCGATAATCAGCACTTTTTTGCCCGAAAGCGCCAGGCAATGCCCCAGATTTATTGCCGTAGTGGTCTTGCCGGTACCTCCCTTGGAGGTCATTACTGCAATCTTAATCATGATTTGTTATTTTCGTCCTCGTCTAACCTTTTGGCGAGTTCATCAAAAGTGAAGCTATCCGATTCTTCCTCGTTGTCAAGTAAATTTAAATCGATACCGCCGTCCGCAACCTTCTTCCAGCCCATCAAATCCTGGCCGTGAAATCTGGACTGATCCAGCACCTTATCCTTGGACATATCCAGCTTGATCTGGTCGACACGATTCGACATCCGTTCCAGAAGTTTAAGCGCCGTATCCTCGTCAATCTCCTCCTCCAGGTCGGAGAACATCTCCATCATATCCTTGATCTCTTCCTGGGGTATCCCGGCGTCCGCCAGGTTATCGATAAACTCGGCCACCTTGCCCTTGCCGTTTCCGGCCTCAGCACGGGCGGCTTCCAGTTTCTCGAGATATTCTTTCTTATCCTTTGCGATTTTTTCCTGATACTTTTCGGACTCTTTGGCCAGAAGCTCTTTCTGATCCTCTGTCAGGCCCTTGCCCATGCGCGCCGAATACTCAAGCCGGAGCATCTTCGTGTTCAGCCTCAGCCTTACCAGCTCGTCGTAAAGAGCTTTTTCATCAACGCGGATTTCGCCGTACTCACCCGACTCCAGTTCCTTCTTTAGGCGGGTAGTGCCGTACTCCGGATACCTCCGAACCAGCTCGAGAAGCAGTGAGCGTTCCTCGTATGAAAGCTGACGCGGTACCGCATCCCCCCGGGGCTCCTTGTTCTTCAATCCCTCTTCACCGTAAAGCTCGAAACGCTTTTTGTATTTATAATAAGTGGAGGTCGAGACCTTCATTTCCCGGCAGGCATCCTTGACCGTCTTACCCTCTGCCTCAACCAGGTCGAGGAGCTTCTTGCGGCGCTGGACCAGGTAATCGTCGGCCATGACCTTTTCCTTGATGGCCACCAGCGTAACATCATCATTCTGTTCCGCGCCCTGCGTGAATTCCATGATCTCTTCTTTGAGCTTCTCGACAAAATCCTCAGGTGTAAGAAAGCTGTAATTCTGGATAAACTGCAGGAAACGGGTCATACCGTATTGCTCGCGCTGATGGTTCATGGCTTCGGTTATACCGTCGGTATAGACAACCAGTATATCATCCTTTTTGAGCTTGATGGATTCGGCCTCCAGAGATTCCCCGAAAGTCAGCTCTTCCGGGAGACGGATGCCCAGCGGGATTCCGCGCGGATTAAGAAAATATGTTTTCCGTTCGTCATCACGGTATAATACCATCGGATTATGGCCGGCCGAGGCGAATGAAATCTTGCGGTTGATCGAATCCAGAACCACCAGGAAAATCGTTATGAACATGCCCTTCTTAACATCTTCGGTCACGAAATCATTCACACGCGAGAGAATATCCACCGCCGAACGGTTGCCCCGCGCCTCCAAACGGATAGCGGTACGGATCATGGTCATAACCAGTGAGCCCGGAACACCCTTGCCGGAAACATCGGCAACCACGATTCCCAGCGTGTTCTCATCCACCCAGACGAAGTCGAAATAGTCACCGCCAACATCTTTGGCGGCACGATATATAGTGGCGATATCATAGCCTTCGATATCAGGGAAATGCTTGGGCAGAAGCGTATGCTGGATTTCCTGGGCCACCTGCATCTCCTTATGCAGGCGTTCC
>WJIM01000204.1 GCA_014730285.1 Candidatus Zixiibacteriota bacterium | reverse complement strand
CCCAAATCCATGATTTCATATAACAAAAAGCTTGACAAGGCCTTAGACAAATGTTATTTTACGGGTGCAAATCGAATTAGGCCCAAAAGTAACTATCCACCATTTCCCGGAAAAATCCGCACAGATTGATTAAACATTTTTAAAACTGAATCGTGTAATCTTATAGCCGGGACGGTTAGCATGTCGGCCAAACTTGTCGCGCTTTTAAAAAGCGCCAAGACAGGTGACATTAAAGCTTTCGAGCAGATCGTCAGGACTCTGGAACGGCAGGTGTATATGACCGCCTACGCGATCATACCCGATCCTGACGAGGCCATGGACATAGTCCAGGAGACCTTCGTAAAGCTTTATAAGCACCTGAAAAGAATTAGGTCGGAGGCTGGTTTTAAATGTTTTGTCTTCAAGATGGCCACCAACTGCGCCATTGATAGGAGGCGCAGACTTAAGCGGAAAAAACTTTCGCTTAGTGAAGGCGAAACTGTTCCAGCCTCCGTAGAAATTGAACTCTCAAGGAGGAACGAAAGCCCGGATAAAGATGTAGAAAGGCGCGAGTTAATCGAAATCGTGCAGTCGGTTGTGGACGAGCTTCCGCCCAGGCAGAAAATCTGCCTGATTCTTGCCGATCTGGACGGCCTCTCCAAAAAGGAGATCGCCAAAACCCTGGGCTGTCCGCAGGGCACAGTCCGGTCCAATCTGCATATAGCTCGTCTCAAACTGCGGCGCGCCTTAAAAGACTTCAGATAGAGGTTTAAAGCTATGCCCAAAGCCTATCCCGATTTTGAGGAAAAGGCTGAGAGATTTCTCGATGGCGAGCTCTCGCCCTCGGACGAGAAGAAATTTCTCGGCGCCGTAAGAAAAGAGCAGTACCTTTCGCAAAAGCTTGGTGAGATGAAGTTCGCAAGACAGGCCATGAAGGTTTACAGGACTGTTCTTCCGAGTGCGGATGAGTTTAATATGTCACGCAGGAAAATTCTGTCCGCGCTTTCGTAAGAACTTATAACTGATGCTTTATGGGCGAATGCGCCCTTGACTTTACCTGGATCAGGTACTGCATTAAAAAAGCCCCATCATCACGATGGGGCTTTTAATTTAAAAAGTCGAAAGCTAATGAGTCAGTCTATTATTTCTTCTTCTTGGCTGACTTAGCTTTCTTTCCACCTTTGTGCAGATAACAGTATTTGGCCGGGGGCGTAACCATACGCTTACACCTCTTGCCATCAGCAGTTACACCTTTGCAACGAAGCTTCTTCGGAGCTTTCTTTGCCTTAGCTGCTTTCTTCTTGGTGGCTTTTTTCTTAGCTCTTTTGGCCATGTCTACCCTCCTCGAAATTTCTTAAAGGTTTAAACCCAATTTAAAGTGACATGCACATCAGCTAAATTAAAACAAGTATAACAATTTCTTGTCAACATGCAATGTTTTAACATTAAACTTTTTATTTTTTTCTTAGTTTCGGCTTCTTATTCAGACGTAAACGAGTACTCTTCTCCTCTCTCGTCTGCTAAAGCAAAAACATCTTTACTACGATACATATATAAAAGACAAACAAAGGATATAATATGCCCAAAAATGCGATTGGTATCTCAGCAGTCCTCTTAGTGGCAGTCATTCTCTGCTCACTAAATGCCGAAGATCTGAAAGATACAGCGCTGCACCAAAGAGCCGATACGACCCGAGCGCAAATGCTTTATCCCATCGACTACGCTCCGCGCTTCGCCGCTGAAACCGTATGTACCGTGCGTATGGCGGGGGACGCCTACTGGGCGGTCTCGGACTGGGTGATTGGAGATGAAATCTATAAGACCTATCAGGACCCGTCCGTGGACAGTCTGAATTGCAGTTATCCGTTCGAGATCGACGCTGTGGCGATGCATTTGCAATTCGCCGCAGCGGGATCATTGTACGCCTCAGCCGATATCGAGGCCTTACATCCCGATCTATCGCTGCCCTCATGTCCTTATCCGGGAGGAGTAATCGACATTTCAGAAGAGCAGACCTTCTATATACCCCAGGCGGGCGGTTATCTGATAATGATCAATTTCGAAGAACCTGTTACCGTCACAGAGCCGTATTTCTGCGGATTTTTCTTTGCCGGTGATGTTACCGCGCTGGGAATAGAAGTCGTACTCGACAACGATCCGTATCTATGCGTGAACTGGAATGACTGGGGGGAGGGTTATGTCGATCTTGTCGACAACGAGTACTACGACTTCCCCGGCAATCTGGTGCTCTATTCAATCGGAAGGTCGGGCGGGAGTACCGAAACGGTGCTGCCTCAGGCGCGAATGGCCTGGCCGCACGACAGCGCTCATGTATCATCTAACGTGCACCTCAGGGCGACCGAACTGGTCGATACGATTTTGACCTCACGCTGCACTTTCGAATACTACCATACTACCAACGGCTGGACCGAAATCGGCACCGACTATAACGCCGATGTCACGCTCAGAAACGGCGTGGGACCCGCATCATACCAGGAAGGCTACTCATATTCATGGGATGCGTCCTCCATGGCCGAGGGCTGGTACTACATACGCTCCACAATATATGATGCAACCGATAATGTCGGCGCTGACACGATTAGTATCTATCTCGATAATACCCCTCTCGAGCCGGAGTTTACAAATCCTGTCTGGGGCGATACTATTTGCGATTCTGTGACATTTACAATGGATCTGCCGGATGAGGATGTCAGCTTCATGCAGTTCGAATATATCGCTGCACAGGATACAATAGTTGCAAGCCCGGCTCCGCTGCTTCAATCGATGTACGGCGATACTGACGACGATACCACCGACGGCAATTACTATACTAACGGCGAATTCGGCGAATTTTACAATGCTCCCACTCTGTTAGCCGGATATATAAGATATTTCGCAAATAGCGGCTATCCTGACATCGCCAAAGATGGCGGCGCCTGGTTGACAGACAGAGATATAGTTGAGGAGCTTGCCGATTCCATGCAGATCAGGCAGAATCTCGGCGCCGAGGACGATAACTTCATCTGGGCTGTGGAGGAATACTTCAAGCGCAAGGGCGATGATTTCGATGTCAGATTGTCAAACAGCCTCTCCATTGAGGAACTCGATTATATCATGGGCTATAGATCAGGTGCGATACTGGGTGCAATCGGCCAGCCCTACGGGCATTGGCTGGGAATTACACAGGTTGATTTCAGCTCCGCTTCAAACGGCGAGTACCCGGTTAATCTGTATGAAACAAAAACCGGATCAATTATCCAGTCCACTTTGCGATTTAATCCGCTTCCGGAAGTCATGTATAATGGATCCTATAGAGTCATCGATCTGGCACTGGGGATATATCCAAAAGCATACAGCGCGAGCAATGCGGTGTTGGGTCTGGATTTCAATCCCGCCGACGGCTTCAGCTATTACTGGGACATCCCCGAGATCGATGAAACAGTATATTACATAGCTGGTAAAGGTGCGGACAATCAGTCTCATACCGGGGAAGCAGCCACACGATTAGTCCTTTCGTGTGAAGCGGATTATATCTCCGGAGATACCAATGGGGACGGCAGTCTGAATGTCTCTGACGCTGTCTGGCTTTTGAATTATGTATTTGACGGCGGTCCGGAGCCGCTTCCGGTTCTAATGAATGGCGATACCAATTGTGACAGCGCGGTAAATGTTTCCGATGCTGTCTGGTTAATAAACTATGTTTTCGTAGGAGGACCACCTCCCTGCAATTGAGCACCTGCATTATAGGGATAGAAAAAAGCCGGTTCATTCGTGAACCGGCTTTTGTTTTTCAAATGTTTTCTCTATGATCCGAACAGGTAGGATATACTAACCCTGAAATTTCGCATCACACCCCGCACCTGTGAGTCGATTCCGCTTGCCACAACCGGCTCGCCGGTCTCATCGCTGATCACGCGCTGCGTACCTGTCGTATTAATGCTGTAATCGCTGTAACCGAACCTGCCCTTTAACCATAATCCGTCAAAAACTTCGAATCTGCCGCCCAGTTCAAACAGCCAGGCCGTGCCGCCATCACCCGAATTCCAGGCCTCGAGTGAATCGCTGCGTACAATATGGTTGTCGTAATCATCCACACTGGCAAAGGGCGATACACCGAATCTGGTCTTAAGCCCCACTTTTCCCGGTATCACAGCCATCTCGACATCGGCGCCGAATATCGGCAGATGCAGGTCCTGTTCATAATACAGCACCTCGCCCTCGAGCATAGTATCGCGCGGAGGATCATACTCCGTGCCGTTATTCAGGTCATAAAACCAGAGCTGGTCCAGATCGGTCATGGTGAATTCGGAATGAAATTTGGTGTACTCAAAAAACGGCCCGAACTCCAGCATTCTGTATTTGAAATCATACCCCAGGCCGATTTGAAAATAATAAATCTCCGGGTCTGGTGTAGTCGTACCGTATGCAAGCCGAATATCGTCATTCTGGCTCGAGGTCAGCCAGTCGAAATCCTCCATAACCTCATCCTTGCTGGAGCGGTACTCCTGCCAATACCCGAAACTTGCCGAAAACCCGGCGTACTCGGCATTCAGGCTGCCGCCTGAAAAATAGCTTGTGAACGGGAATTTAAGACGGGAATTTCCGAAAATCTGAAGATCATCTTCATCCAGCGCCAGAAACCTGATCTGATACTGCGTAAATCCCTCTCGTCTTTCAGTACCGAATTCGGTTGAAATCTCCAGATCCGATCCCATTAAGGCTTGTCCCTGAAAAAGCAGCATAAAAAAGAAGGCGAGTGCGGCAGAGAGTATATACTTGCGGTGCATAATATCTCCTGGCTAAGGATGCGGGACTGAAACAAGCCTGACTGCGGAATGACTTTATATGCCGCAGTCAGGCCGCTGCATATCTAATAGCCGAATTCTACTTGAGCTCGGCTTTGAATTTCTCAGTAAGGGCCGGGACTACTTCAAACAAGTCTCCAATAATGCCGTAATTGGCGACTTTGAAAATAGGCGCGTCCTTATCGCGGTTAACGGCTACAATCGTGCCCGAGGACTGCATTCCCACCAGATGCTGTATCGCACCGGAAATACCGCAGGCTATGTAGAGCTTGGGATTGACCGTCTTGCCGGTCTGGCCGACCTGATGCGAATACTCGATCCAGTCGGCATCAACAACGGCACGTGACGCTCCCACAGCGCCGCCCAGCGCATCAGCCAGCTCCTGCATCAGCTTGAAGTTTTCGGGAGCCTTAAGGCCGCGTCCGCCGGATACGATAATATCCGCCTCAGTAAGGTTTATAGAACCTTCTCCCCCGCCGACATTTTCCTTAACCTTGACCTTGCTTTGCACCAAATCGGAAGGAACTTCAGGCTTTTCAACCTCGCCCGAACGGGAATCATCTTTCTCCGCCTCAGGCATAACCTTAGGCCTCAAGGTTGCAATCTGGGGACGCTTATCGGAAAATGCCACCGACAGCCAGACATTACCGCCAAAGGCAGGCTTGGTCGCCACCAGAGTACCGTCATCTTTTGTCGCCAGACCATTACAATCGGCGGCAAGCCCTGTCTCCAGAAGGGCTGCCAGGCGCGGGAAAAGCGCTTTACCGTAAAATGTCGCCGAACCCAGGAGTATTTCCGGCTCATTCTTTTTCACCAGGTCTGCAAGCAGATTGGCAAAAGCATCATCCTGAAACTGCTCAAGCTCAGGATTATCGCAGTATATCACTTTATCAGCGCCGTATTTGAAAAGATCAGACGCGGCATCATCCATCCCGGAGCCGAATAAAACAGCCGTAATTTCAGAGCTTTTGGCCTCTGCCAGCTTCTTTGCGGCAGCCAGTAATTCGTAAGATACATTGGAAAGACTGCCCGCTTTTTGCTGTGCAAATATCCAGATTCCCTGTGCCATCAGAACTCCTTTATCTTTTTGATCTCAAATTGCAGTTTATGATTAAGGTCTATTATACTAATTTTGTGCTCAAATGCCAACCTTTTCAAATCCTCGTATTCCGGATAATAGCGCTCTTTACCGGCAAAATGATACACCTTAGTTTTGACCGGGCCGAAACTGGTCTCAATCATCTCGCTCGAACGTTTGAGTTTGGTACGGTCCAAAAGGCAGTATCTCATTCCCGAGGTTGTTGAATTGGCAAAGATAAACTCGGTCATTTTGTCTTTGTCATCCGGAGAACATAGCACCGTTAGAAGCGTACCGGGACGATTTTTCTTCATCTGAATCGGCACGGTGAAAAGGTCTTTGGCGCCAAGCTCGAAAAGTCCTTCGAAAATAAACGAGAAGACCTCGGGATTCTGGTTGTCGATATTGGTCTCTATCTGTAAAATTTTATCGTACTCATACGATCCGGAGGGATCAGCCACGAATACTCTGAGAAAATTGGGAAGCTCCTCCAGATCACGGCTCCCTGCGCCGTAACCGATCGATTCGATCTCGTACTCGGCGATATTTTGAAGCGGCTTAGCAAGTGTAGTGATCACAGCCGCACCTGTAGGTGTTGTAAGCTCGTGATTAACCTTTCTGAAGACGGTTGGAAAACCTTTGACGAGTTCAGCAGTGGCTGGTGCCGGAACCGGCATATTGCCGTGAGCGGCTTTGATAAATCCGCCCCCAAGGCTGATCGGTCGTGAATAGACTTTCTCCACACCCAGCATCTCGATTGCAACGCAGGAACCTACGATATCGACTATTGCATCGACAGCGCCTACCTCATGGAAATGAATCTTCTCAGGCGATGTGTTATGTGCCACGCTCTCGGCATCGGCCAGCCGGGAGAATATTCGCCTGGCGTTGTCCTTAATCGTTTCGCCAAAAGAGCTTTTATCGATAATCTCGTAGATATCTTTCAGGTGGCGGTGGGCATGTTCCTCGCCGGTCTTGACATCGACCTTAACGCTGGAAATATGGTGACGCATTACCTCGGATTTTTCGAGCGTATAGTTGCCCAGATTCAGCTTTTTAAGCTCCGATTTTAATGCCCCGAAATCCACTCCGGCCGAGACCATAGCGCCCAGAATCATATCCCCGGCACATCCTGAAAACGGATCAAATATCAGAGTCTTCATCATCTTCTCTCAATGTTCGGATTATTCTGAATGCAGCGCAGGCCGCCCCGAAGCCGTTATCGATATTGACCACGCTGATACCCGAAGAGCAGGCGTTAAGCATCGATAGAAGCGGACTCAGGCCGGAAAAAGAGGTGCCGTAACCGATAGAAGTCGGTACCGCTATAATCGGCTTATTGTAAAGACCGCCCACAACAGAAGCCAGCGCGCCCTCCATACCAGCAACCACAATCAATATTTTGGCCGCTTCGAGCTTTTTCTCCTCCCCCAGAAATCTATGTAGCCCCGCAACTCCGACATCATACACACAATTTGCCGGCACACCCAGGAATTCCAGCGTTTCGCGCGCCTCCTCGGCCACCGGCATATCGGATGTGCCTGCCGAAATTATGCTCACCAGAGGCTTGAGGACCTTCTTTCTGCTTTTTTGGGAGGCTTTGATTACAAAGGTCCTGCCATCTTTATTATATTTCCCTTTCGGAAATTTCTTTTTCAGGCTTTTGGCAGTGGATTCCTCCACACGCGTCGCCAGAACCGGATGCTTATTCTTCTGCATCCGCTTGATTATATCCGATATCTGCTGAAGCGATTTTCCCCCGCAGAAAATAACCTCGGGAATACCGATGCGAATTTTACGGTGATAGTCAACACGGGCGAATTCGAGATTCTCGTAGGGCTCAATTTTCAGCTTCCGGATAAATGCGCTTTTGCTGATCTTTCCTTTTTCAAATTCTTCCAGAAGCTTTTTTATATCGCTTTCTTTCATCAGGCAACCTTCTCCAGGCCGTGCAGATAATTACGCAGAACCTTTTCGATATCATCATAACTCTCGACCGAGAACATGAGCGGACGAATTTTGGTCACATTTCGCCAGCCTCTGGTAAACCAGGCCAGATGTTTTCGCAGTTTAAGGCAGGCCGACCTTTCGCCAAAATCATCTATCATCAGACGGCAGAACTCAAGCATAATTTCTATTTTGTCGTTAAGCGAAAGCTCGCCCGGATCGTCACCTGTCCGGAGATAAGTGTCGATCCTGCGGAAAATCCAGGGCGCACCCATGGCAGCGCGTCCGATCATAACATAATCGCAGCCGGTCTCATCCAGCATCCGGCGGGCATCCTGCGGAGTACATATATCCCCGGAGCCGATTACTTTTATATTAACACTATCCTTCAGAAGCCTCAGCTTGCCCCAGTCCGATTTGCCCTTGAAACCGGATGCACGGGTTCTTGGATGCATCACCAGATATGATGCCCCGCAGGCCTCGGCCATCTTGCCGAATTCTATGAATTTCATGCTTTCGCGGTCCCAGCCGGAGCGAAACTTGACCGAAACCGGAATATCAACCGCCTCTACCACGGCAGAGATTAGCTTTTCGGCCAGTTCCAGATTATTCATCAAAGCCGCCCCGGAAAAGTTACGCACAACTTTTTTGGCGGGACATCCGAAATTCATGTCGATCATATCGCATCCGGTTTGAGCTATGATCTGGGCGGCATCGTACATCATCTTCGGATCATGGCCGAAAATCTGGAAACAGACCGGCTTTTCTCCGCCCCGCAGCCTGAGCATATTCAGGGTTTTACGGTTGCCCCTGACCAGCCCGTCAACAGAGACCATCTCACTATAAGCTATTGCAGCGCCATACCTTAACGCCATAGTCCGATAGGCCGAACCGGCGATATTCGCCAGCGGAGCGGAAACAACCTTACCATTTTGACTTAACTTTTTGTCTCTCATAACCGACAATATAATTGTATAAAACCTGACAGGCAAGCGCAATCTTCCTGTAAGGTCAAGCACGACTTTATATTAGGTGCCAATTAACAAGGAGCTAAAAAATGCCGGAGATTATTGTAAAATATGACAGCAAAATTATTGAAAAAGTTGTCACGGAGAAACC
The DNA here is from genome assembly GCA_014730285.1 of Candidatus Zixiibacteriota bacterium. GTDB lineage: Bacteria > Zixibacteria > MSB-5A5 > JAABVY01 > JAABVY01 > JAABVY01. The sequence goes on along the minus strand of WJIM01000204.1, from coordinate 1,666 downwards.
CCGCATCTCCATTGGCCGAACTTCCGATAACGACATAGTCCTCGATAATCTGGGAGTTTCCAGAAAACACGCTTTAATTGAATTCGCCCCTGACTCAACCATTGTGATCGATAACGACAGCTTGAATGGCACCTTTTTGAATGATCGCAAGATCACGGAGGAATCACTCAGGGACAAAGATCGCATCTGTATTGGTAAATACGAATTAATATTTAATAGTTCCATGGAGCGGGATAATAAGTTCTCTGATCTCGACGGCACTATGCTCCTCCAGACAAAGGAACATAAAAAACGCCTTGAGTCGGACAAAACCCAAAGACAGATCACCGAAAAGCTGGGCTGCTCCGTTCTGGTAGAAGTAAATAAAAAAGGTGATAAAAAAGAGCATCTTCTTGATCGCGATGTGGTCACATTCGGAAAATCCAAATTCTGTAATATACCGATTAAGGGCTTTTTTGCGCCGCAAATTGCCGCCAAAATCATAAAGGAAGGCGCTTCCTTTACTCTGGTAAATCTGGGTAAAAATGGCTATACTAAAGTAAACGGTGAAGCAATAAACAGGTATGATTTGAAGAACAACGATCTGGTACAGGTCGGCAAAGTTTTCTTCAAGTTCATTGAGGCTGGTGCATGAGGGTAGGATTTTTTTCAGATGTTCATGGCAACTGGGAAGCCCTCGCCGCATGTCTAAAGGATTTTGAAAGCTCCGGATTAAACAAGCTCTTTTTTCTTGGCGATGCTGTCGGGTACGGGGCCGATCCCGATCTGGTGGTGGAAAAAGTCGTGGAAATCTGCGACCTTAAGGTGCTTGGAAATCATGACGCGGCGGTGATTGGGCTCTTGTCCCCGGATTATTTCAATCAATACGCCCGAGCTTCATTCTTCTTTACCCGGGAGGCAATGAAACCCGAAAATCTCAACAAGCTGAAGGAATTCCCGATTACCGAAATCTGGGACAAGTTCACGCTGGTCCATGCTCTTCCCAAGGATCCCGAAAGCTGGGGCTATATTTCCACCTTGCGGGAGGCTGAAGAGAACTTCGCCTATTTTGAGACGCAAATCTGTCTCATAGGACATTCTCATCGCCCCTTCATTGTCGAGAAAAAAGAGGGGGAATCTGCTGTTTTGCTGACTACCGAACGTATAAAAATCGACCCAAACTGCCGATACATTATAAATGTAGGCTCGGTAGGCCAGCCCAGAGATGGGATTCCTGATGCTTGCTATGTCACCTATGACAACGAAAGCGCGGAAATATATTTCAAGCGCTTGAAATACGACATCAAAGCCGCTCAGGAAAAAATGAAAAAGGCTCAGATTCCGGGCTACCTGGTGGAAAGGCTTAGTGTAGGAAGATAATATGAGATTACCCGGATTTTTAAAAAGCATCCAGATCAGCGATCCGAATAAGTCCTTCGTAAGAAGTCACCCTGGACTGATTCTCTATCTCCTGATTACCCTTCTGGTGGTCGCGCTTTTCCTTGAGCAAAATACGCTCTTTGAGGGACTCGAAAATAAAATACAAGATGCGATGTTCACCTTCCGGGGCGAACAGGATGTGGGCAGCGATATCGTTATACTGGAAATTGACGATAAAGCGGTCGATTACCTGGGATGGTGGCCCTGGCGGCATAATACAATGGCGCAGATGATCGAGGCGCTTGAT
>WJIM01000203.1 GCA_014730285.1 Candidatus Zixiibacteriota bacterium | reverse complement strand
GCAAGGAATCGGCTCCGAATGCCGATACCTAAACAAATAGGTTTCATTTGTTTAACGGTCTGACAGGGAAGATGAAGAGAGGATCATTCAGGTCATTATTTCCGCGTGAGGAGTATTTCTTCATGTTTACCAGAACAGTTTCTGTTCTGGTGCTATTGGCATGGATCGCGTTTGCGGTTAAGCCGGAGGGATACCTTTCCTCAGTATCGTGGGTAATATTATCTATATTTACCCTGCATTTGATACTGTTCGATCTCATTTTCCGAAAAAGCTCAATCGGAGTCTCGGTTCTATACAGGGCCTCCTTTGTACTCGATATAATACTGATCTCGATTCTGGTTTATGCCACAGGCGGAGTCAGAAGTGAATTCTTCGTTTTTTATTATCTGCCGGTGAGCTTTTCAGCATATTACCTTGGTTTGCAGGGAGGGATAATTCTTGCGGCTGTCAGCACGGTCAGCTATGTTATCGCAGTAGCTCCCCAACTGAGTGCTTCGGTTCTGCCCGATCTGCCGGTAAGGCTTTCGGTGGCATGGTTTTATGCCCTGGCGATAGGCGTCTTTTCAAAACACTTCAAAAACTCCGGAAGCAAGCTACTCCATCTATTGGATACCCTTAACGAGCGTACTACCGAACTTGAAAGGACACAGATTCAGCTCGAGACTATTTACGAAACATCGCGCTCGCTGGGAGAAATTCATAATCTCGACGAAGTTTTTGTTGAGGTCAATAACATTGCTGATAATATTCTTGGATACCAAATGTGCAGCATTTTACTTCTGGATAAGGACAAACGGCATCTGGAACTGGCGGCCAAAATGACGGGCGGAGAAAAGGAAATATTCAGGAATCCAAAGAAGATCAGTCTTAAAGGCATCAGTGGAAGGGCAATTGAGACCGGACGAATTGTACGGGTTGCGGATTTAACCACGTTTAACAACTACATTCCCGGACTCGATGGCGCCAAGAGCGAGATGGCTGCCCCCATGATTGCCCGCGGCAAAATCATAGGCGTCCTCAATGCCGAATCGACCAAGCTGGCGGCCTTTAATGAACGAGACGAGAAGCTTTTCACAATTCTGGCCGGTTCGGCGGGTATGGCTATCGAGAACGCTCGTCTGCATAAACGGATTTCCGATCTGACTATGACTGACGATTTGACCGGAATCTATAACTATCGTTATTTCGTCCAGAGGCTGGAAGAAGAAAAACGCCGCGCCGCGCGTTACGATCTTCCTCTGTCGCTCATTATGCTTGATCTGGACTGGTTCAAGAAAACCAATGATAGTTTCGGTCATGAAATCGGAAATATCGTCTTGAAGGAAATAGTGCAGGTTGTCAAATCCTGCATTCGTGATACGGATACTTTCTGCCGCTACGGAGGAGAGGAGTTTATTATCATTCTTCCCCAGACCGGCTCCTCCGAGGCCAGCGTACTGGCGGAAAGAATCCGAGCGGAAGTCGAGAAACATGATTTCGGTATTGCAACCGACATCCCGGGACTCAGGATAACTGTCTCCATTGGCACGACATCATTCCCGGATAACGGCCTGTCCACAATGGAGCTGGTACAGACTGTCGATATGGCACTCTACCGGGCTAAAGGAGCAGGCAAAAATATGGTGTGCACTGTATAATGAACGGGGTGATGAGATGAAAATCGGCGAGTTTTTCATGTTCGGGTACAAGCCCGGGGATTTTGAATCCCTTAAGCAGTTTGCCAAAGAGCATGGATTGGGCGGAGTCATTCTCTTCGAGCGCAATCTGGATTCACTCGAAAAGACTGCCGACGAGATCAAACAAATGCAAGAAGCTGCCGGCAACGGGCTGATCGTCAGCATCGATCAGGAGGGCGGCCCCGTGAACAGGGCCAAGCAGGATTTCCCGCTCTTTCCTTCGCCAAGATATTACGGTGAACGAAATGATATCGAGGGCATCAGAGTGATGGCTCGCACGACCTCAAAGCATCTGCGTGCAATTGGCATCAATACCAATCTGGTGCCGGTTTGTGATGTGCTCACCAATCCCGATAATATTTTAATGCAGAAAAGAACCTATGGAGACAATCCCGAGCTTGTCTCCGAATGTATCTCCGCCTTGATCGATGAATACCATAAGAATGGCATTATTTGCACCGCCAAGCATTTCCCGGGTCTGGGATCAGCCGAGATCGATCCGCATGTAGATATATCCATGACCGAGATAGATTATAGAGAATTCGAGGATATTCACTGGAAGCCTTACGAAAAAGCAATCTCGCAAGGCCTGGATTTTGTGATGACCACACATTTGCTGGCAAAATCGCTCGATCCGGATAATATGGTTACGTTCTCGAAAAAAGTCATATCTGCTTTTCTGCGCGACAGACTCGGCTTTGAAGGTGTCATTATTACTGATGATCTCAATATGGGAGCGGTCAAAGGGAATGTTCCTCCAGAAGATTGTGCGCTAAACGCTCTTCTGGCAGGACACGATATGGCAATGATGTGTCATGATAAAAAAGATCAGGAAAATGCTTTCAAATCCGTGTTGGACAGCTATAATGACGGTCGTATCGACAGGGATGAATTCGCCGCTAAACTGAAGCGGATAAAAACGCTTAAGGATAAGCTCTTAAATCATGCCGCCTTTAAAAAAGCTTCTGTCTAGAAAAGACCTCAATATTATCGGAATGATGTCGGGTACCTCTCTGGACGGACTGGACCTGGCATACTGCCGCATATCCCGTCAGAAAAAAAGGCATGAAGTCAAAACTCTGAAAACAGGCTATTATCGATTCGGTCAGAAGCTTAAAAAGAACCTTCAAAAGATAGTTAACGAAGACAAATTCACCAAAGCACTTGTAAGACAGATCGAAAATGATCTGGCCGATTTTTATGCCGCCAAAGTAAATCATTTCAGGAAAAAACATAGTCTAAGGTCTGTTGATCTTCTGGGATGCCATGGGCAAACCATATTTCATTTCGACCGGCGTCTTTTAAAATCCAAAAAGGCCGGCAGCTTAAGCTGGCAGATTGGTGAAAGCTCACGCCTTGCGGTCAAAACCGATCTTCCGGTTATTTCCGATTTCCGTGCCGCAGATATAGCATTGGGCGGTTCGGGTGCGCCTTTAACGCCTGTCTGCCACTATCATCTGTTTGGGCGAGACGACAAAGATATAGCGATTTTGAATATCGGCGGTATTACAAATCTGACCTTCCTACCCAAAAGAGGCGGAAAGAAAAAAATCAGGGCCTCGGACTGCGGACCGGGGAATATACTGATCGATCAGATAGCAAAGATGCTATTTAAAAAAGAACTTGATAAAGGCGGTAAATTTGCACTTTCCGGATTCGTTTCAAAAAAGCTTTTGACCGCACTCAAACGTCAGGCCTGGTTCAAAAAACCATATCCCAAATCCCTGGGGAGGGAACAATTCGACAGCCGAAAGGCCAAAAAGATAATAGAGGTTGGCAAACGCTATAGGATTTCCAATGCGGATATTATGACCACTGTGTCGGAGCTTACAGTAATCTCTGTAGTGGATTATATCGAGAATACAACTTTGCCTGACAGGCTGATAGTCTCTGGCGGGGGAGTGCACAACAAATATTTCATGACTCGCCTTGCGGATCTGATTCCCGGATGCGAGGTAGTAAGCAGCAAACAGGCTGGCATCAATCCCGATTATGTAGAGGCTGTTTCGTTTGCGCTTTTGGCAGCCCTCTGGATTTTTGGAGAGGCTGCCAATCTGCCGCCTGTGACCGGAGCATCAAGAGAAACAGTACTCGGAAAGCTGACATTGCCATGAGAAAAACGTTTGGATGCATATTGATATTCGCACTGTTTGCGCTATGCGGCTGTTCACGTATGTCGTATATCAATCGTCAGACCGGCACCGAGATGGTACCGCATCCGCATATCCGTGTTAGAATCCTCCAGACCGATAATATCGAAATCGACTGCGAGGGCACCTACAGGCTCAACTGCATTATGGCCGACAGCACCGCCAAAGGCTATTATTCGGTGGCGCCTCTTAAAGCCAGAGCTTCTCAAAACGGCCTGACTTTATCGGAGCGCACTGGCTTTACTCTGGATACCGCTTTGATGAAGATTTATGTCTCTCCCAAAGTCCGCGGCTCGCATGTAATTTTGAATGACAGGAAGTTTCGCGGGGTGCTTGAGATTCTTGCACTTGATGACAGGATCGAGGTAATCAATGTTCTCAATATCGAGGACTATCTCAAGGGCGTTCTTCCTCCCGAAATCGGGCGGCTCAAGAAGAAAGGGTTCGAAGCCCTAAAAGCCCAGTCAGTGGCAGCCAGAACTTATGCTTATTCCAGAATCGTGGCCAATTCCGACAAACGTTATGATCTGGTAAATGATATTATGGATCAGGTTTATATCGGCATCAGG
>WJIM01000202.1 GCA_014730285.1 Candidatus Zixiibacteriota bacterium | reverse complement strand
CCGCCAGATCATCCATAACCATCGCCTCACCGTGACGGAAAAGCCAGGCGGCGAAAATACCATTGCTGGGAATGCGGATATCCTCAGCCATTTCATGTTCACGCGGGTAGGTCATTCTTAACTGCGCCTGATTGGGATCGGTATAGAAAAGATACAGTTTCCCGATTCCAAGACGGTCTTTGAACAACTCCAGAATCTTGGAAGTGAGTTCCTCCGGATCGAGTATAGTGGCGATGTCCTCGGAGAACGCTGCCAGTTCCTCCTCGAAGTCGAGCTGACCGGAATGGAAGGCCTTATCGACTGTCCCCTTTATGCGGTCTTTAATCGAGCGCGATAACAGCAGCGCCATCAATATCACGAATGCTACCATGGCCCCCAGCACGCTCGCAAACAGCTTGACATCCCCGCCGATAATCTGTATGACTTTCCCGATTGCACCTGCAAGTACGAGGTAGAATCCAATTATTATGATGGCGACCGATGAATAGATGGCATGCCTGCGGACATACACGCCTGACTGCTGAGGCTCGTAACGTATGAAATATATTGCAATCAGCACCGAGGCAAGCGCTGCCAGCCCCCCAAGGAGGCTGAATGTGAGACGGTTGATCTCGCCGCTCAAAAGCACCAGGCTGGCCGAAATCAGAAGGGTGATGAGCATTAATCCCAGAAGCAATATGGAAGGCCGCAGCTTGCGGCGGTATACCCCCCAACTGGCACGATAAGTACTCTCCAGATTTATCATCACCATCGCCGCGGTTACAATAAGATACAGGAAATACCACTGCCCCAGGCGGGAAACCAGAATATGATGCGGATTGGGATAGCTTCCGGCCAGTACAAAGATCGGCCTGAAAATTCCCGCAAGCGTAAAACCGACGGCCAGAATTCCAATAAATGCCAGCCATACTTTGCCCCGTTTAAGAGAGGCCTTGTAATCCTCACGAGCGAATATCATCGAAAACAAAAGCCATACGAATGGAAGGAGGACCAGCATGACATTCATGTCCACCGGAATCTGAAAGCTTTCATAGCCGGGCTCCGGATAGAAGAGATAGATTCGGAAGAATAAACCGGCAAACAGCAGCCCGCCCCCGAAAAACACGATGCGCGAGAGGGTGCCGGTTCTGCCGAAAAGTGATATTATTGATGATATCAGTAAGACGATCGATGAAAGGAGAAGTACAATACTTTCCCAGAGACTCATATCTGCCTACTCGTTATATTCAATGAAAAAGCGAGTGAGCATGGCCGTAAGGAGCAGAGACGCAATCATGGTTACGAAAACTTCAAGATACAAAATTACCGCAATCGTCTCCGGGCTGAATTTATCCGCTACCCAGCTCGAATAATCCAGGCCCAGCGATAATGGCAGCACGATAAGCTGTGTGATGAATATCGCGAAAAATGTGCTGAAGAAATTCCGGAAGAAAAACTTTATCGATTTCAAAATAGCCGAAAACAGATTTTCGTTATGAAGAATTATGTATGGTATTATATAAACAAACGGCGAAAGCGCCAGAAACATAAACAGCTTCAAGGCCACGATAAATGCAAAGACCCGGCGTGGATTCCCGATCAGCATATCGATGAAGATTTCTGGAAGCAGCCATTGCACGAAGATTAGAATGGCATAAACGATTATATTGGCCAGCACAAGCCAGTGGTACTTCGAAAATGCCTTCCTCACTCCTTCTGCGAATTTGACTTTCTCACCACCGAAGAAGCCGGCGAAAATCGCAAATGCCGCACCGGTCAAAAGCGAATCGAGTATTACCGAGAGAATCAGATTTATTCTCGAATGCACCGAGGGCGACAAAAACAGATGCTGAGGATAGTGCGTAAACGCCTCTCCCCCGCCGAAAATTCCGCTGGTACCGAGTGCAGTTACGAAACCGGTCCAGAATCCGGAATATGGATTCAATATTATATATGCAAAGGCAAGTGATAGTATGAAAAATATAAAGAACGGTGTCCACAGCCTGATATAAAACAGCGATTTTAAGGCATCGATAAACGCCGACAGGAAATTATTTATTTTGAGTATTGCGGACATATCTCAGGCCCTTCGTTTACTTTGGAGCAAAAACCTCATTCGATCCGGAGGAAGCTCCGAAACGGTCAAAGACATAGACTTTATAATAATACGTGTTACCGAATTCCACAGCATCATCGGTAAAGGTCGTCGCACCCTGGCTGTTCTCGATCACCAGAAGATCCTCGGGCGAATTGCTTACACCGCTGGAAGTCGAACGGTAAATCCTGTACGACTCGAAATCGGTATCATTATTCTGGGTCCAGGTCAGCCGGAAGGTAACCGAATCGCGAACCTCCATGGCCAGCGATACAGGCATAGGATCGACATTGGCGCTTGTATTCCGGTTGACAGTGTTGCTTCCCGCACTCAATCCCGAATTATCATAGATAAATAACCTGTAATAATATCTCGTGTTCGGATCGAGCTCCTCGTCGGTGTAGCTCTCGGAATTTTGATCTGTTACAGTGGTCACCAGTTCCGAGCTTTCATCCACAGTCGAGCTCTCGCTTCTATAAATCCTGTATCTTTTGAAATCGGGGATCGGTGATGATATCCAGGCCAGTTCGATCTGATCTTCCTTGGAGCCAACAGCCGAAAGCTCGGGCGCTTCGGGAGGGCTGGCAATTTGTATCAACTCCGGCAGTATGTATTGCGGCGCCTGGTTATCGGCACGGTCGGTGAAACTTGCGGTGACAGAAGAATTCAGCACCTCGGTATTGGGCGGAATAATGTAATCGAATTCATAAACCCCGTTTCCTGCAATAGCATCGCCGTTGGAACCGTTGTCGAATAAGTTCAACGTTACCACATCTGAAATTTCAACAGTCGCGCTTCCCCCGGTTTCACCGGCATCCATCACAAAATGTACCTTATCGCCCGGCTCGAAATCTGTCTCCGATCCACTGATATAAAATGTGTCGATCTCGGCACGGGTGTCCAGAGTGATATTATCGCTGAACGATTCGGTGGTCTGATTGCCCTCGGAATCCTTGAACCTGGCATAAACAGTCTTCTCGCCGTCACCTTCGGTCAACTGCCAGCTTACTGAATTAGAGTAATTCAGCCATTTGGAACTAGCGAAATCCTCGCTGTTGGAAAGCATTATATGCGAGGTGCCGTCGGGAGCCGTAGGATTAGCGCTAACATCACGGCTGCTGGTGTACTCTGCGTCATTATTAATCGTTAAAGAGAATATTCCTGGGACAGCCGATGTAATCGCCGAACGGTTTCCCTCCACATCCTGAGTGGAAAGCGCGGATACCTGATACAGATAACGTATGCCGTTCTGCACACCCTCATCAGCATAAGCGGTGGTTGTGCTGGAGTCATAAAGCGCAAGTGTATCCTGAGTGTTATTTGTACGATAAATAAAATATTTCTCTATAGCCGAGGCATTAACAACTTCCCAGCTCAAATTCAGGACATTATCCCCCACCTGTATACGCAGATTGGTAGGCGGAGCAGGAGCTTCGGGAAATTCGTCCAGGTCGAAATCGGAGGGGATTTCACGATCGCAGGCGATCCACAATCCCAAAAGCAGTATTATAAACGGTATAATAAATTTCTTCATTTTGACACCCACCTCAGAATTTGAAACTCAGATTTAAGTT
>WJIM01000201.1 GCA_014730285.1 Candidatus Zixiibacteriota bacterium | reverse complement strand
TCAACCAGGCTGATTTCGCCATCACAGTTCACATCACCGATTTCATACGGATGCGGCTCCGGCCCGTTAAGGAAGACATAATTAATCAAACCGACCGCATCACTGATATTTACCTCCTGGTCGGCATTGATATCACCGCATGATACACTGCCGATTCGGAATACAAAAACATCATCCGGTGTAAGAGGAAGAGTCGAATTGAATCTTACAATTGTTCCGAACTCAGGATGATTACCGCTTCCGGAAAAATCATTGAAGACTATGCGGCCCAGATGAAAATCCTCGGGCCAGTCATAACCTGCATTGCCGGCATTATGGGGAAGCGGTTCCGGAGGGTATTCATCTTCGGCAATGTAGATTCTATCGCCCCAGCTCCAACCATACGAATCATCATCATCGATTATGAAGAAGTACTCACGTTTATCAGGGTAAACAGCTCCCGCCGGATAATGCCAGACCTCGAACGGCGCTCTGCCCGGCCACTTTTCATCTGTCAGCCAGTCATAGTATTCGCTTCCCGTCTCAGTAAATATTATTTCCCATGATTCAGTTTCCATCAAGCCCATCCAATTGAACCTGGCCCTGGCTTCATCGGAAGTTCCATCCTGGTCAGAGGAAACATACCAGTCATCGGTTGAATTAAATGACCAGAAGACATTGTCCGGTGGATGAAGCATACTGTCGGCATTGGCAATCTCGATTATACCGCCCGAAGAGTCATTTGCAGACGGCGCAATCCCCTGCTCCGGTGCAATAGCACGCACCATGATACCCTCTACAACAGGATAATCATAACCGCCATCAAGATTCGTCTGGTTGGCAAGCAGTAGCATATCATTGCGATATAGATTCCATGTGGTATCAAGATTGAAATCAACCGTGTATAATCCCGGAACCAACAGAGCCGAATCGAGGTACTCGACTATAACCATTCCGTGGGAGTCGCCCTCTGTATGCTCAGCCGTATCGGCTGCCATGCCGGGCGAGGCCTGTGGTGCAACTGCAATCGGCTCGAATTCTCCTTCAAAATCATCCATTCTATATCCAAGAAAGTTCACCCCGCTCCAGACAGAATCCTCCGGCCTGACATCCTCGATATTAATCATATAAGGTGTAATGGCGTAATAATATGTTTGGCCGTTTATAAGCGGACCCCCGATTATATGATCCTCGGTATACATCACATGATTGGCAATGCCCGTCTCGGTTCCATGCTGCGAAATTATCCAATTAAAATCACCATCTATCGGATCAAAAAATCTATTGTAGATCAACTGGAAATTCCAGGGACGTAATATCGAATCACATTCGGGGTTGTAAGGGTCATCATTGCAATCGATTACATAAGGTCCTGCAATGTTCTCAAAGGCCGCCTGAGACTCCATGGAATTCATATCAAAAACCTGGATCAGATGCCAGGGACCGCTTTCGGTTTCGCCCTGATAGACATTGTAGCCCTCGAAGACATAAAATTCTCCGTATACGCTCATATAATCCAGATGCTGCCTTTGCATGGCCGAATTCCAGGTCAGATCAACCGCGCCATCCAGACCGCGACCATATATAATCATACTATCCGGCACGGTCTCGATATAAAAATCGTTCTCGTAAATCTGGCGTGCTGTCTGGGAGCAATTCCTGAGTTCGGTAATACTGGACAGATTATCACTGCCCTGCGCCACAATAACCGCAATCACTATTTCCTGCGAATCACCCGGCATTAAATCCACCGGCCCCGTGCCCATCATAAATCTCTTGTCATTTGGTGTGGCATCGTTCCAGCCGCTGCCGGTTACGGGATCACCGGTATACATAAATTGAGTTGGCTCACCGGAAACAGGATTGACATTAGGAGTGCCATCCAGCTTCAGGCCCTTTATGTAGTTATATGTTTCCAATGAATCATGAGGATCAATGCCGTTATAGTATGCAATACATGATGCCAGGTCCTGGTTTTTCCAGCCGGGAACATCATAGCCCATGAATTTCGCTGTATCATCCGGATTGCCGGACACCAGCGGCCCCTGCAAAAGCAGGAAACCAACCGCGGGAGGGGCATCGCCGTAAATATCATCGTTTTCGTCATTATATGCATAAGCGAGAGAAAGAGCCGAATCGCATCCGACCAGATCATCAAGCGAATACCCGATATCATGATCACACCAGGGAGCGAAATACATATCCTCCAGAATATTCGATCCCTTATTAAATATCTGCCATTTCATGAATATGATGTGGGCCAAAGGTCCTGAACGGCCGTACGCGAAGGCGCTGTAGCGCACCTCCACCTCCAGAGGCCCGGTACTTCCGGCATCTACATTGTGTCCTGACGGATCGGCATCATTGAATACCGACCAGCAGCTTTGGTCTCCATAGATTCTGGGAGTTCCCTCATCATTGACAGGAGCGCCCTGATCGACAGGCCAGTTGGCATAATCGGGATTGGTGACATCAGAATCCCCGCGATAAAGCTTGTATACCTTAAAGTCAGCATTGTCAGGCACAGGCTGACCGTTTACCATATTACCGGGCATATATTCCGAGTCGTATCCCGCAACCGCCGCCCGGATTTCACCATTGACCTGGGCAGCCATCCAAAGTCCTGCTGAATACACAACTGTCTTTTTTGTGCCTCTTGGATAATACAGACCCTCCAATTTCCCAAGAAAGCCTGCGCCGTCATGAGCGAATCTACCCTCGTTATAGATAAAGCAGAGCAGGCTATTAATATCAAGATATGTCCGGGTATCAACAATTCTCGACACATTTTCATCCCTGTCGTCATACTTCCGTGGAGGTGCGGCCGAAATAGACGCCGCAGATAAAATTATGGCTGATAAAAGACAAATCAATATATTGCGGATGTTCATGACATACTCCCTATGGTCATTTATGTGGCCTTTATATCCTGCTAAAATAAGGATAAAGATCCAGACTTTTTTGTATGACTGTTATTCTGTTAAAACGTTCAATACAAATATCTACTCTGCCATCCCCGATGCAAGCATTTTTCTTGCGGTATCCGTTTCAGTAGTAGATACATGAAATCTATGAATAAATATAAATTTGTCAATAATTAAGCGAATTTGTAAACATTATAAAGCAGCTGGAATAAATTCGCATTTTTTGAAAATATTCATTGAAAATTGGATTTTAAATCGTATATAATCAAGATATTAAAAATGGCGTTTTTGCATCGGAGATATAATTTAGGACGATAATTATCCTAAAAAATCAGGAGGTTAATCAAATGAAGGTTAAAGTGGACAAAGAGCTTTGCACCGGCGACAGCATCTGTGTTGATCTTGCACCGGAAATTTTCGAGATGAATGATGACGATCAGGCTGAAGTTCTTGTTGAAGAGGTCCCGGAAGAGCATCAAGATGCCGTCCGTGAAGCCGCTGAAAGCTGCCCTGAGGGCTGCATTTATATCGAGGAATAATCGATAAAATCAGGCGACCTTCTGCTGCATTCGCAGCTAAAACATAGATTGTTCAAAGCCGGAGTATATGCTCCGGCTTTTTATTATCCCCTCCCGTTTGCAATAACCCGGCTTTGCCCTTATATTCAATGCCGAAAATTTAATCTCAAAAGGGAAAGGAATCGATATGGCACTTTTCACAGAGAGACTGCACGAGGCCGGCAAGGATATCTGGAAAAAGATGCTGAGCCATGAATTCCTGCAGATGACATACAAGCAGGAAATCAGCGACGAGGTTTTTGCTCAATGGGTTCGGCAGGACTATATATTCGTGCGCGAGGCAATTCCCTTTATTGCATTTATCACAGGACGGGCGCCGCTTACCCTGCGCTCACAGCTTGCCAATATCATCGGCATGCTGGTCAAGGAGCTGGGGATGTTCGAGGAGATGGCCGAGGAGCACGGCATCAGCCTGGAGAATATCAATCCCGCACCCACCTGCCACGCGTACATGCAATATCTTTATTCCACCGCCAATATCTGCCCCATCGAGGAATCCTTCACCGTGCTTTATGCCGCCGAGAAAGCTTACTACGATTCATGGAAGACGGTTAAGGAAAACCTCAAGGCCGAAAGCAAATGGCAGAGGTTTATCGATTACTGGTCCTCGGAAGATTTCGAGGCCTATGTCAAATGGATCGCCTCGGAACTGAACAAGCTGGCCGAGGGCCTCCCGGAAGACAGGCTTAAAAAGATGGAAGAGCATTATATCACCACCGGCAGGTACGAGTACATTTTCTGGAGCATGGCCCAGACCTCGGAAAAATGGCCGGTGTAAACTCTGTCACAGAGCAAAATTAAAAGCCGCCGAGACAAATCCCGGCGGCTTTTTTTATTACAAATATGGGGTCTTCTTAACAGTCGGGTTCGCCGTCACCGTCAGTATCGCAGGGCGTATTGCCTCCAATAAAGACATAGTTGATGATCTGTACCGCGTCGCTGACATTGCAGTTCGAATCGCAGTTGGTATCCCCCGCTTCTATCGGATCGGGCGCGGGGCCGCTT
>WJIM01000026.1 GCA_014730285.1 Candidatus Zixiibacteriota bacterium | reverse complement strand
TACGAAAGCAAATGATTCCATCAGCCTTCGCTCCTTTCATCTTCGGATTTCGATTTTTCTCCCAGGAGTTCAAGAACTCGCTGGTTGACGACCTCGCCGTCTTTGGTAATCATACTTTCGCGGATGATCTCGTCATCCTGCTCCAAATCTATTTTGCCGTCTTTTACCATATTCTTCGCGAATGCCAGCAGGTTGCGGGCATACATCTGACTGGCGTGCTGGGGAATTGAGGCCGGTAAATTTACCGGGCCGATAATTGTCACACCCTTGTGCTCGATCTCCTCGCCCGCTTTGGTCAGACTGCAATTTCCGCCCTGTTCGGCCGCAAGATCGACTATAACCGAACCGCGCGGCATGCCCTCGACCATCTCATCTGTAATCAAAACCGGCGCCTTCTTGCCGGGAACTGCGGCGGTTGTGATAACTACATCGCTCTCCTTCAAAACCGATTTCATCATTTCGCGCTGCTTCTGATAAAATTCCTCATCCATTTCTTTGGCATAACCGCCTTTGGTCTCGGCCTCTTCGGTTTTAAGCTCGAGTTCGACGAATTTGGCGCCCAGGCTTTCGACCTGTTCCTTTACGGCGGGGCGGATATCATAACCCTTGACCACGCCGCCCAGACGTTTGGCTGTGGCGATTGCCTGAAGCCCGGCAACGCCCGCGCCGATCACAAAGACATGCGCAGGTGCGATAGTACCGGCCGCAGTCATCAGCATGGGGAACATTTTCGTCAGCGACTTTGCCGCCAGGAGCACCGCCTTGTATCCGCCGATTGTCGCCATCGACGATAACGCGTCCATACTCTGGGCACGTGTTATGCGGGGGAGAAGCTCGATTGAAAATGCGGTAACGCCGGTTTTGGCAAGCTCCCGAACCTTTTCAGGAGAGCCCAGCGGATCGAAAAATCCGACAACAACCTGCCCTTTCCTGAACCTTTCCAGGTCCTTTTTGCCCTCATCCGGATTGGTACCGTATCCGCGTACCTGCAAAATCAGATCGGCCTGCTTGAAAAGCTCATCCCTGCTGTCGACGATCTCGGCATCTTTATCTTTATACTGCTTGTCAGTGAATCCTGCGGCTTTGCCCGTACCGGATTCGATCAATACCCGAAAGCCGGTCTTTGCATACTGGCTTATATTTTCGGGAATTATAGATGTGCGCAGTTCGTTGGGGAAGGTCTCTTTTGGAATCCCCACCTTTAGTTTTTGATTCTCATCTGGCATTAAATGAATCTCTCCCAATTCTTACTAAATCAGATTGAATAACTATAACAACCCCACCCCAAAAACGTTCCCACATGCATCCACTATAAAGGAAATACATACATAACCTTTTATCAGTAAACAGCTAACCATAATAGCGAGAATCTATGGATAAATGCTTTAAAAAGCAAGACAATATTTATCATATATGAAACCGAGTGGCAGCCAATCCCTCGATTCAGTTGTAAGCTGCTTAGACGATTGGCCTGATGATTGCACGTGCCGGAGCGCCATCGCCATTGAGAATTTTGAGCGGAAGACATACAAGCTCATATTTTCCGGGATTGATCCCCATGAGGTTCAGACCTTCAATGACCCAGATTCCGGCTTCCAGAATTGCTTTGTGCACACGCACTTCGTTTTTCTGAAATCCGCTGATGGACAGGTAGTCTATTCCGATTGTCTGAACTTCGAGATTAGCGAGATATTCCGCGGCTTCTGTCGAGAGATAGACAAAATCCTCATTGAAAGGCTCTTCATCCCAGTTTGCGTTCGAATTTTTGGTCTTAAATAAAACCCGTTCATCTTTCTTAATATTATGTTTTTCAAGATCAGCAACCTCTATCACGTCGACATCGGGGATCTCAATAACTCTCGTCTCTCCCACAACTGCCGAAAGCGGAATCCTGCTGATGTCCTTGCCGTCATCGATGAAATGAAGTGGGGCGTCCATGTGGGTTCCCGTGTGGGCGCTTATATCTAGGTGGGTGAGGTTGGCTGTGTCGCCTCTTGCAATTTCCATATCGCGCCTGACCTCAGCCTCGGAATTGCCCGGCCAGGCAATCATTTTATCTTTAATTGGAATTGAAATATCTATCCATACGGTGCTGGAAATATTCGTCATATTCATTCCTTTTTTGAATTTCATATATATACGTACTCAAGCAACAAACCGAACACCCGGCATTGTTCACTATTTTTGGATTGCAAAAGAAATAAAACCTCCGGGATCATATTTTGTTATGTATAATGTGCTAAATGGAAATTTTATTGTGAATATAAAAGGAGTTAGGGAATGCCAGTTGTAAAGAGCGATGAGATAAAGATGGAAGAAGTCTCGATGGAGGGCGCGGACAGGATAATCAAATCGAATGTCATCGGCCCTTCCGAAGGCTGGAAGGATTACACTCTGCGAGTTTTCAGAATCGGCCCCGGCGGATATTCCCCTCACCACCAGCATGACTGGGAGCATATAAATTATGTTATGAAAGGCAGGGGCACTCTTACGATCAAGGATGATACCAAAGAGATAAAAGAGGGCGACTTCGCCTTCGTGCCGCCCAATACGATTCATCAATTCAAGAATCCATTCGATGAGGAGTTCGAATTTATCTGCATCGTGCCCAACCGCGGAGCATAAAATCTATTCGTTTGATGCCGGCCAGAACTCATGAATTGTCTCGGCCAGCAGCTTGTTAAACTCCTCGGGATTTTCCATGTGCAGGAAATGGCCCTGCCCCGGCATGATTTTGAGTTCAAATGATTCGGTGACTTCCTGATTGCCCTGCAAATTGGTTGGAAACATATCTGTGTTAATGGCTCTTATCGGCTTGCGCATTTCTTTCAGGGCTTTTTCTGTATCATACAAAAACAAATTCCTCATAGAACTCATGGCTATTAACGGATCAGCCTCGGCCATATCGTCTGCAACCCAGGTCGCCAGAACAGTATCGCCGTGCTCAGGAAACATGAGCTTAACGAAATTCTTTACCTGCAGGGCGAAGTTTTGTCTGAAGGGCGCCATGAACATATCCACCTGTTGTTCGGTCATTTTTCGAGTAAGGTCCTGATAGGTATCCACACCTATCAAGGCCGCTGTCTTTTGCGGCAGATTTCGAGCAGCCTCTATACAGACAGGACCGCCCATAGAATGCCCGATCAGTATTACCTCACTCAAATCCAGATGATTCACAACAGCCGCAACATCTCTGCCGTAAGCCTGTATAGTCCAGTCTTCACGCTCTATGCCGGATTCGCCATGCCCCGCCAGATCGATAGTAACTATTCGGTAATCATCTTTAAATCCCTCCACCTGTTTATCCCAGTATGATTCATCACAGCTCCAGCCGTGCACGAGCACCAGCGCCCTGTCTGCGCTGCCGTAATTAGTGTAGTGAATTTTCACACCGTCCGCTGACCTTGCGCCAGCTGCGGCGTTTTCTGTACCAGGCTGAGAAGCAGTCTGCTTTTCGGACTCCTGTCCGTATGCCTGAAACGATATCGTTAGAATAAAGATTATTGTAAAAAAAAGTCTTTTCAGCATAATCTCTCCTGCTGCTATTAGTATGATGGTCAATTATCTCAAAATATAGATTAATGTCAATTACATTTCGAACTTTTTATTAGCGGAGAGTATAATCGAGTAAGCGCGCTTAGAAAACAGGGTCATC
>WJIM01000200.1 GCA_014730285.1 Candidatus Zixiibacteriota bacterium | reverse complement strand
TCTTTGTGTTTATATTTCTTCCGATTATTGCGCTTGTGGGATTGGTTGTGCCGGCGTTGGTTTACATGTTCTTCGAGAGTTTTGTGCTGGGCGGTAAGGCCGATTTCAGGCAGGTTCTGAATGTTACCGCTTATGCCGTCATGCCGTCCGCTGTTGGTATCATATTGAATTCCCTTTTCTCATGGACATTTCAGATGCCAGATTTCTCGTTCAGCCCGGCAGTCTTTTTGACAGAAAGTATGCGCCAGACATTTATGGGAAACTGGCTGGGAATTTTCAATGTTTTCTCCATCTGGACATTAATACTGACAATAATCGGATTATCCGTTCTCTACGGACATGGCCGGAGACGAACCGCCGCCTGGCTTTTCCCGTTATATCTGGTGGTGTTTACTTTCTTTACTATGCTGAGTTCGTATATGGAGAGGTTTTCATCCGAGATGATGTCAGCAGGAATATAATTTCAAATAAAAGATAAAACCGATGCAAGGATTCAGCATTTGAACTGTCTATTCATATAAATGCCCGGCTGTTCGGAAAGATAAGCAGTATTGAATATTGAAACAAACAGGCATAAAATACGTCATTTAGTAGAAGAAAGGCGTGAATATATGCGGCCTTATAAATGTAACGATAAGAGGGCTGCGTTTGAATTGAAGAGGGCCTTAACAGCGAAATGGAATGCTCTTCAGGATGTAATTGGAATATGCTCCATCCTCATCTGATACGAAAAAAAGATTCCCTTGAAATATACAGGAGGTTCTAATGAGCGGAAGCTTGTTCAGAAGGAATATAATTTTAATTCTGGCTTTGATACTGATAACAATCGCACCATCAAAGATTCTTACAGCGCAGGATAATCTGCCGCTTCTCACCCTTGACGAATGTGTTCAGAGGGGTCTTGATAATGATCCCGATATTGTCAGAGCAGAGGAAAACCTTTCACAGATCAATAACACGCTCTGGACCGATTACGGCAGTTTCCTCCCGAGTGTCCGTACCAGCATAGGCTACAACTGGAGTTCCAGGCCGACGGTGGCCGAGTACATCGAAAACCCGGATGGTCCGCCGATACCGGTTTATGTCAACGACAGCTATAGCTCCTCATTGAGCATTGACCAGAATCTATTTAACGGTTTTTCCGATTACTTCTCGCTGCGAGCAAGCAGGAATAGCAAAAAATCGCTGGAAAAGAATTACGAAAATCAGGTACTTGGCGCTATTTATGATATCAAAACAGGATATTACGAGGTGCTTAAGACAATGAAGCTGGCAGATGTTCAGGAAAAAGCCCTGGAAAGAAGCCAGGAACAACTGCGCATAACCGAGACCCGTTACGAGCTCGGTTCGGCTGCGCTTTCGGATGTGCTCAAGGCGCGTGTTTCCGAGGGTGAGGCCAGGCTTGCATTGATCAACGCTGAAAATAACTACAAGGTGGCCATTGCGAATCTGAACTACCTGGTTGGCATGGATATCGAAAGACAGTACCGTGTGGATACTACAGTAACTGTGCAGGAAACGGATTACACGCTGGAAAACTCAATTCAGACCGCCATGGAACAGAATCCCGTCCTGCAGTCATACAAGGCCTCCATGGATGCTTCACAGAACAATGTCAGGGCTGCCTGGGGCGGCTTTCTGCCCAATCTCAATTTTAACTTCAGCACTTCATATTATCAGGTGGGGGATTTCGAATTCGGAGACATTTACAGCGCTAATCATAATTACCGTTATGGCCTTTCATTGAGCCTGAATATATTCGACCGCTTTATAACTAAGCGAAATGTCTCGGTCGCCAAGGCCGCTCTCAATACGGATAAATTCAATTATAGTAATTTCGTAAATAATCTAAAGCTTCTGGTAACTCGATCCTACCTGAACCTGGAGAGAGCGCAACTGGCAATGGAGGTCTCGAACGATAAGCTGGCATCTGCACAGGAGGATTATAAGCTGGCCCAGGAAAGATATTCTTTGGGCGCGGCCACGATTCTTGATCTTCTCAACGCCGAGGTCTCCCTGAAAACCGCTGAATCCGATCTTATCGATTCAGAGTATAACCTTAATCTGGCTGTTGCCGATCTCGAAAGAGCTCTGGGCAAAATGGAATATTAAGGAGTTATGTTTTGGCGGAGATGAAATCGAATCCAAATAAGCGCAGAAAAAAAGGGCGCGGCAGAAAAATCTTAATAATACTGGCGCTGGTTATAATTCTTGTAGTTGTAATCTCGCTGATCTGTGCCCGGGGAGGCGATTCGGCTACCGAGGTAAACCTGACCGAGGTCGAGACCGGCGATATTATCTCGAAGGTAAATGCCACCGGCCGGGTTAAACCCAAAGCCGAGGTCAATATTCAGGCCGAGATATACGAGATAATTGTCGAGATACCTGTTGAAGAAGGGGACTCTGTCAATAAGGGCGACCTTCTGGTGCGTCTGAAACAGACCTCCTATCAATTCGATGTAGACAAGGCACGGGCTAATCTGAAAACAGCTGAGGCCAATCTTGAGCAGGCTCGCTCCAACCTGGAATACTGGGATTATCAGTACAATCTGCAAAAGGAACTTTTCAATAAGGGGCAAGGATCAGAAGAGCAGCTAATCAGCGCCAAAGACAAATTCAATTCCGCAAAAGCTTCTGTCGCAAGCGCTGAACAGTCGGTGGAGATTGCGCAAATAGCGCTCAATCAGGCGTTGGATTTTTATGAGAAGACCGAAATCGTATCCCCAATTGACGGCATCGTAACCGACCTAAACTACGAGGTGGGCGAACGCACGATGATCGCCTCACCCAATGTCCCCGGAGCGATTATCATGACGGTGGCCGATCTCTCGGTACTCGAGGTGGAAGTGCGTGTGGACGAAACCGATATCAAAGATCTCGAGGTCGGGCAGGAGGCTGAGATCGTAATCGATGCTTTCCCGGATACATCATTTGCGGGAGTCGTGACCAATGTGGGCGCCTCCGCACAGGTCACCGGAGCTGGCTTTTCGGAAGAAGTAACAGATTTTCTGGTTACAGTACAGCTTCTGAATAAATACGATCTGATAAAGCCCAATTTGACCGCCGAGGTGGATATTATCACCGGCGTGGCAGAGGATGTGAAGAAACTTCCAATACAGGCAATTGTAGCATTGGATGAGCTTCCCGGTCAGGAGAAAGATGAGAATTCCAAAGAATCCGGAACCGGTTTGCGGGATAGGGTATATGAAGGCGTATTTATTTATGATAACGGGACAGCCAGATTCCGGCAGGTGGAACTTGGAATTCAGGATCAGGCCGATATCGAAATCAAATCCGGGCTGGAAGAAGACGAGACAGTGATTATGGGACCGTATCGTGCCTTGAGAACTCTGGAGGACGGCGACCAGGTTGTGGAAGAATAGAAAGTAAGGAATAGCTATGCTTATAGAAACCAAGAATCTCTGGAAAACATACATCATGGGTGTCCAGGAATTGCACGCGCTCAAGGGCGTCGATCTGCAAATCGAGAAAGGCGAATATGTCGCTATCATGGGGCCGTCAGGTTCGGGCAAATCAACCCTGATGAATCTGATAGGCTGTCTGGATACGCCCACTCAGGGTGATTATTACCTCAACGGCGAGTCGGTTTCCACGATGAATGATAATGAACTGGCGAAGATCAGGAATAAGGAAATCGGTTTTGTTTTCCAGACCTTTAATCTTTTGCCACGAGCGAATTCCCTTCATAATGTCGAACTGCCCCTGATATACAGCGGGATCGACACCGGCACGCGCCGTGAAATGGCCGCCAAAGCCCTGAAGGAGGTCGATCTGCTGGATTGGGCCGGACATAAACCCAACGAGCTTTCCGGCGGCCAGAGACAGCGTGTGGCGATTGCACGGGCTCTGGTTAACGAACCCTCGCTGATACTTGCCGACGAACCCACCGGAAATCTCGATACCAAAACAGGCCTTGAGATAATGAAGCTCTTCCGCCGATTGAACGACCGCGGTAATACGATGATTATGGTCACTCATGATCCTGAAATCGCGGAATTCGCGGATCGGATCATTTACATCAGAGACGGGGAAGTCGAAAAAGAAGAAAAAAGAAGCGGCAAGGTTCAGGATGTACACTGATGCTATTTGGCGATCTTCTAAGATTATCGTTTGAGGCGCTGCGTGCCCACAAACTCAGAACTTTCCTTACAATCCTCGGAATAGTCATAGGCGTAACCTCGGTTATAGCAATTGTCTCCATTGTCGTGGGTATGAACGAGAAGATTACCGGCCTGATCAATAACATGGGAACCACCACATTTTTCGTCAGCAAATTCGGTGTGGACGACTACCAATCCGAGGACGCATATCGCGAAGCCCGCAAACGCAAGGATTTGAAGTTCAGGGATGTTGAGGCAATTCAAAAAGACTGCGAGCTATGTGAAGAGGTGGGCGCGCGGACAATGACCTTCCGGCAGTTGAAGCATGGTCCCGAGAAGCTTAATCGTGTAGTTATTGTCGGAACAACAAGCAATTTTATAAAAATAACGGATTTTGAAGTGGGTGAGGGGAGAGTCCATTCCGAATTCGAGCAGGACCGTTACCGTCAGGTGGTATTGATAGGGGACAAAATCAGAGAAGAGCTTTATCCGGGAGTTGATCCGATCGGCAGAGAATTGAAAATAGGAATACATAAATACGAGATTATTGGCGTGGCCAAACCTCGCGGTTCGATGCTGGGCGAGGATTTTGACGAATTCGTGATAATTCCGATCACAACGCTTTTGAAAAATTACGGCTCTCACAGGTCTGTAGATATTTTTGTTAAGGCGCCTTCCGAGGATGCCATGGATGAAACAATCGACCAGGCCAGAGTGATTCTGCGCGCCCGCAGACATGTCGATTTTCAAGATCAAGATGATTTTGCAATTACAACCTCCGAGGACTGGCTGGAATTTTACGGCAATGTTACCGGCACTATTCAGGTGGTGGCAGTGGCTATTCCCTTGATAGCTTTAGTTGTAGCAGGGATAGTTGTGATGAATATCATGATGGTTTCTGTGACCGAAAGGACACGTGAAATAGGCATCCGAAAATCGCTGGGAGCCCGCAAGAGGCACATAATGCTTCAATTTCTGGCCGAGGCTTTGATGATGTCGGTATTTGGCGGAGGGCTCGGCATAGCTTTCGGGATTCTCCTGGCCAAAGTGCTGACCAATGCGGGCGACTTGCCTTTTGTAATATCGGAGGTGGCGATACTTGGCGGCGTATTTATCTCAACCGGAGTGGGAGTTATTTTTGGGCTTTATCCGGCCATGAAAGGCGCCAGGCTCGATCCGGTCGATGCTATGAGGTTCGAATGATAAATAAGCTGGTACAGCTCAAGGAGGGCGTGGTAATTGCCCTGGGATCGATCTGGAGCAATAAGCTTCGCTCATTCCTGACTATTCTGGGAGTGCTGATAGGAGTCGCCTCGGTGATTGGCATGGTATCTTTAATCGAGGGATTCAATGCCGCTGTTACAGGGGAGATCGAGGGCATGGGATCCAATGCAATATTCGTCTCCCGCTTCGAGCCTAATACCGACTACAGCGAGCTGGATGAGGAGGAGCGCCGTAGAGAGTCTATTACAAAAAGCGAAGCCGAGGCTATACGAGAAAACTGTCCCTCGGTTGCGGCAGTAGCTCCGCAGAACTATATCAGGCTGGAGGGCGGTAATAAGGTTAAATATAAGGACAAGAAATCACAGGATCCGGCGATATTTGGCACCTGGCCGGAATATCAGGAAGTCAACCAGCATTTTGTGGAAAATGGCAGGTTTTTCACGGAATCCGAGAACTTCCACAAGGCCCGGGTTGCGGTACTGGGGAAAGAACTTGCCGAGGGACTTTTTGGCGCAATTGACCCGGTGGGCAAGCAGATTACTGTCAATAGCGTAAAATTCCTTGTTATTGGCGTCCTCGAGGAACGCAAGAGCCCCCTGGGCGACCAGAACGAGCGGTTTGTAGCGATCCCATTGGGTACTTACGAGAGGCTTTATCCCTGGGAGGAAGCGCTGTGGCTGGTGGCTTCGGCCAAATCTCCAAAAGTTATCGACCGTGCCCAGGAAGAGATTATTCGAGCTTTGAGAATCCACAGAGGCGTACCGTATGACAAGCCAAACGATTTTGCGGTATTCACGCAGGAAAGCATTCTGGACCTGTATAAGGATATAACCAGCACGGTTTATATCGTCATGATTGTGATCTCCTCAATCGGGCTGATGGTCGGCGGAGTGGGTGTACTGAATATTATGCTCGTATCGGTGACCGAAAGAACGCGCGAGATAGGTATCCGTAAGGCTATTGGCGC
The DNA here is from genome assembly GCA_014730285.1 of Candidatus Zixiibacteriota bacterium. Lineage (GTDB taxonomy): Bacteria > Zixibacteria > MSB-5A5 > JAABVY01 > JAABVY01 > JAABVY01. Next base: position 2,753 of record WJIM01000200.1, on the reverse strand, counting down.
CAAACAAATAAATATATTATTTCAATTCCTGGTTGAAGCGGTTACACTCTCCTGCTCGGGCGGATTTATCGGCATAGCTCTGGGTGTGTTGATCTCCGCAATTGCCACAAGTGCCCTGGGAGTACCGTTTGCAGTGCCATTTTTCGGAATCGTCGCCGGATTCTGTGTGGCTGTGGGAGTGGGTTTAATCTCAGGTGTATATCCTGCTTACAAGGCTGCTCGTGTCGATCCGATTATATCGCTAAGATACGAATAATCCACCTTTTAGATGTTTTATATTGAACAGAATCAGTAAAAAATTATCTATATATCCAGGTTATTTTTAAACCTATCAGTCGCTTAAGCGTTTTATATAATGGAATGAGGAACTCTTAAATGGAGGTACCGGTGATTATTAGGAAAACGCTCACGATTATTATTGGCATTATTTTTATGATATTGACCGCAGGAAACAGCTCTGCCCAGATGGGCAGTATTGACCTTTTCGAATTGGACGAGAGTCGCTTTAATGTCGATGTTGCCGCATTCAGGACCGCTGATCAGGATAAAGTCAGGCTCGAGATATACTACCAGATTTACAATGACGGCCTCAGATTCTTCAAGAAGGGGGATGAATTTGTTGCCAATTATGAGCTTAACGTGGTTATTCTGGGCGAGGACAACAAACAGTTGACAGGCACATCGGTGGAAAGATTCTACCGCCTCGCTGATTACAGGGCTACACGAAATCCTAACGATTTTCTGATTAACATGATGGCCCTAAAGGTCGGCAGGGGGGAATATCGTCTGGTGGCAAAACTGATCGACAAAAACTCGGATAAAATATCATCGATTGAGAGAGATTTCAAAATAGAAGATCTTTATACCGACAAGACCGACCTGTCGGGAATTCAGTTTGTAAGAGAGGTGCTGGATAAGGATTCGATTCCATCACGTTTCGATAAGGGTGAGAAGAGAATAATACCGACTGTCTCGCGTCAGTACGGCGAGGATATAGGCCAGATTTCGATGTACTTCGAGATTTATCACACCGAATCCGATCCGAAAGAGGCCAGACTTTTATATGATGTTAAGAATGACCGTGGTAATATAGCTTACGAAGATGATTTCGAGCTGAACCTCAATAAAAAAATTACCCGCTTTGTTAAGCATATACCGCTCGATGAATTTCTTCCGGGCAGCTATGAGTTGAAAATAACTCTGGCGGAGCGAAACGGCAAACCGATTTCCACCAGCAAGGCGGAATTCAGCGTGGCCTGGTCCCTTGGCGCTCTGGTCAGAAACGATTATGAGCTGGCGCTGGACCAGTTGAAGTTTGTGGCTCATAAAAATGAGCTCGACAAACTCAAGGAGGTTCCGAAGGAAGAGAGAGAGGAGGCCTTCTCAAACTTCTGGAAGGATCACGATCCCACTCCGGGAACTCCGCAAAATGAGTTGATGCAAAAATACTACGGCCGTATCAAATTCGCCAATCGCGCATTTTCCTCTATTCACAGGGATGGATGGAGGACCGATATGGGCATGGTTTATATTATTTACGGCAGGCCGGATCATATTGAAAATCATCCGTTCGAGCTGGATCAGAAGCCGTATCAGCTCTGGTATTATTATTCTCTGTCACGCACATTCGGATTCATAGATGAGAACGGTACCGGCGATTACCGGCTTCAGTTTCCGTATGACGGAAGAAGCGGTTTTATTGATGAAAAAATCGATGAATATGATTAAGGAGGAATCTGTATGCATAAATATTTCATTGCCTTATTGATAGTCTTGTTAAGCTTGCCGGCTGTGGGTTCGGCCCAGGATTTCGAAGCCCCCGCTGCCCCCGAGAAGATAGCATCATGGCTTGATTTCGCGGCCTATCAGATCGACAATTACAAGGAATTCGCCCTGGTCGAGTTTTATTATGCGGTTTTACGGCATGACCTGACATTCGAGGATTTCGATACGACCTATGAGGCCGGTATTCAGATTTGGATTGAAATTTTTAATGAAGACGGCGCTGTGGTGGACACACTGAGCAAGGTTATTGCCACCAGAATAACCGATCCCGCCGAATTGACCAGAAAGAGCTTCAGGGTGATAGACGCCCTGCAGGCGTTAATGCGTCCGGGTATTTATTCTGTTAAACTCACTGTGGAGGATATAAATTCACGTCTCGACGGCGAGGAGTTCACAGGGAAATACGGCCAGCGCCAGGTTAGGGTGGAGATTCCCGATTTCAGCGATCAATCAAAATTACAGTTATCGACGATCGAACTTGCCCATAGTATTGAGATGCTTGATGTGGCAGATACTCTAAATGTTAATCCGCTGCATAAAAGCGACCGTTACATTGTTCCGAATCCTTCGAGCATTTTCATAAATACAGACTCGCTTATGTACTTCTATGCAGAGATATATAATCTCAAATTCGGCGAGGAAATCAGCCGGGATTATTATGTGAATTATATGATTAAGGATGTTGCCGGTAATGTTGTGGCCGACTATGGCAAACGCAAATACTTCAAGCCCGGCACGAGCGCGATTATATCCTCGGCAATCGATATATCCGACCTTCGAGAGGGACGCTTTACGTTTTTCCTCGAGGTCGAGGACGGCCAGGATGGAAGCACTTTCCAGGCAAGTAAGCGTTTCCAGTTGATCTACGAAACCTTCGAGCTTGCTCCTGCTGTTTCCGAAGCCCAGTTCAGCGAAGAGGATGCCGAGCTGATGAAAAAAGTGATGCATTATTATGCCACCAAGCAGGA
>WJIM01000199.1 GCA_014730285.1 Candidatus Zixiibacteriota bacterium | reverse complement strand
TTTCCAACTTCGAGGGCTGGATGAAGATGGTGGGAATGTACTGTAGTCTTTCCGATGTGGGCATTGGCGATGAAAAGCTCGAAAAGATGGTAGACGACACAATCGAGGTCAGCGGAGGAGGAGAGGATTATATCAAAGGATATAAACCGCTCCACAAAGGAGATTTAATCGAAATTTTCCGGATGGCTCTGTAGACTGGTAGTAATAAAAAACCCGGAGAAAGGCTTTCCTCCGGGTCAATCATTCAGATGTGGCTCAAATTTATCCTTCAAACAGCGCCAATTCGCTGGCAAATTCTGTATCCACTTCCTCCACAATCTTTTCCAGTTCATCTTTGTCGAAATTCAGGGCTTTTACAAGCTTGAGATCATTCAAATCTTCAACAAGGTAATCATTGAAACCGTGTCCGGTATGTTTGGCCAGATGATTGGCAAGCTGGAGCACGAATTCTATGGGAATTTTCGACGGTTCCAGGTCTGAAAGCGAGCCCTCTCCCTCGAATTTGGGCTGGTGATGCATATAAACCGCATTGCTCAATTCCTGGGGAAGATTCCATTTATTCAAAAGCATCATACCCACATCACAGTGTGTGAAACCGAGTTCGCTTTCCTCGACCTCGTGGAATTTCAGTCTTTCATTTTCAACTTTTTTGCAAACCTTTTCATAATTTTCACCCATTTTCTGAGTCATTACCAGCTTGCCGATATCGTGGAGAAGTCCGGCCATAAAAATTTCTTCAATGTGAAAATGTCCCAGTTTTTTAGCCAGGATACGGCAGGCGATGGCTGTTGCCAGGGAATGTTCCCAGAGCTTGCTTTCATTTGAGTTTGCATTTTTATTGGAATAGAGGCTGTGGATTGAGGTTGCCACCACCAGCGATCGTAGGGTGTAAAATCCGATGATGAGTATTGCCTGGCGAAGTGTGGCAACGGATTTTCTCTGGCCGTAAAACGATGAGTTCGAGAGCTTTAAGAGCTTAGCTGCAAGAGACTGGTCGGCCGAGAGAAGCTTTTCAATCTGGGAGATATCGGTTTCCGGATCGGATGTCAGACGCATGACGGCCGAGATGATTTTGGGCGAGGAGGGGAGCTCTCCCAGAGTGGAAAGCATCTTGTCGATAAGTATATTAGACTCAATTACTTTTTCCATGTTAAACCTCTACTGACCTTATCGGTCTGGCCTGTAGTATACATGAGCATATTTAAGAATTCTAAGGAACAAAATTGCCCCTGAAACGTTTGTATAGATGGAAAAAATACGGGCTGAGGGCTGATCGGTCCAGTTTGAGTTTATGCCCCCCTCTCAAGCAGCCGGTCAGTTTTTGGCCTTTTTTTGTTTATTTTTTTCAAAAAAAGATTGCAAAAAGTCAGTCTTTTTGTATCATATACCCGAACAGAGTAATCACGAGTTTCTTATTTTACCGGCATATTACTTGCTAATTGTTACCGTAGAAAAATCTGAAAGAAGGGATCAAGTCATCTGCTGACAAGGCAGCTGGATTGTTATGATTTGATTAGCTTAATTAGCCAAAAATAATCAAAAAGGATTGATTTTCTGTTGACAAAAGACACAACTGGACTTATATTTAGCCCGACAGAATTTAATTATGGACAAGAATTAATCCTCAACCTTTCACAAAATACACATTTGGTAAGTTACCTGACGGATGTATTGAGTCTTCGTTGATACAGTTTTAAATTGAATCTTTTGTCTCAGAAGTAAACAGAGTTTAAAGACTCTATCAACATGTACTAAACTGAAAACTGGAAAATACTTCATCAAGAATACTTAAACTTGAGGCCATTTATCGTACTCGTGTAATGATTGGGATATCGAGAAGCTAAACCAAATCGGCAATGGAGGCGATATTACTATTATACAAAATTGTTACGGGAATCAACATTAAGGCTCCCAATCATTAGGTAAGGAGGAGATTTATGGCCACGGGCCCTATGAATAAGCTGCTTTGTTTAGTATTATTTACGATCGCGCTCGCGTTTGTCATTCCTGGTAACGCGAATGGGCAATTGATTTCCTATATCGATTCTGTGGAAACACAGCCCGATAATGATAGTATTATAGTGGATCTTATGATTGATAATTTCAGCGGAGAAAAGGTTACCGGATTCACGCTCTGGATATCGTTGCAATACGCCGATTTTATCGGATTTTTCGCTGATTCCGGATGGCTGGTTGATACAACCTATGATAACTGCCTGGTGGATTCCTGTATCGTTTACAGCGGAGACAGCTGTCTTTTGTCAACCTGCCTGTCGTGGGCGGATACGACAATCGATTCGTCCTGGATAGAAAAAGGTGCAATGGATACTACCAATTCTTTGACTGCCGGCTGGCACTTCGTGGATGTAGACATTCTCGATTCGGAGAATAAGAATTTGAAAATCAATTGTATTGCCAATGATCCCGGTGGTTCATCGGATAATGGTATTCCCTCACCGACCTCGCAGGGCCTGTTGTGCCGGATAAGGGCCGAGGTGAAGTCCTATACTATATATGACAGTTGCGAGGTGGAGGACGGAGACAGTACGATTCAGCTTCCCTGGGAGGAATGTTTCTGCGATTCTGTCATCCGAATTACATTCGATACCGCCCAGACCAGATTCTCGAACGACTCCGGTCAGTTCATAGGATGGATCTGGAACGATACGGCCTATGCCTGCGCTACCGTGCCGCCCGATTTCCATAAAGAGTGTGTGCGCAAGTGTGTCAGCAATGAGCAGAATAATTACTGCCTGGATTCGGTCTGTTATTATGATTATCAGGGTTCCTGCTATCTCTGGGAATGCACCGACTGTCTGCTCTGGGATTCGGCCGGATATGTTGATCCGGATTCGGTTCTGTTCTCACACGGGCAGGTAAGTGTGGTATGCCCGGATTATATATGCGGGGATGCCAACAGCGACGGCGCGGTTAATGTTTCCGATGCCGTCTGGGTTATAAATTATGTCTTTGTCGGCGGGTTGCCGCCCGATCCACTGGCCAGCGGAGAGGTGAATTGCGACGGCGCGGTCAATGTTTCCGATGCCGTCTGGATTATAAATTATGTCTTTATCGGAGGCAAAATGCCCTGTGATGTCACGGGGGATGGAGTGCCCGACTGTTAACTGTGAAAAAACCTATAGTTAATCTTATTTAAATACTTTAGGAAGTAATTACCTTAAGTGAGATACAGAAAGGTAATTTAACTTGGAAAAGAAAGGAGGTGCAAAGAGAAGAAGAAGAAGAGGCCCTGTAACCTCAAGCCACCGCTGAATGGACGATAAAAAATTCTGAAATTCAGCAAATACAAGCCAAACTAGTTTTCCTTGAGGGGGGAAAGGTAGAAGAAAACAATTATTAACCTATACTTCTTTAGTTAAGGAGTTTACTATGAAGCGCAGTTTGTTTCTTACCTTTTTGATGCTTCTTCTCACTTTTGGTGTTGCTACTGCCGCTAATGACGTGACTGTTGCCGGTTTGGTAGCCCCTGGCGGCGACCCGAACGCTCCTGATTTCGCCCCCGGCGATGTCATTTCTAACACCACTACCGGCGAATTTGAACTGGCGGTTGCCTGGGAGAATGATATTCTCATCCAGGGCGCCTCAATTCCGCTTGTAGTTTATACCACTGGTGATGCAGC
>WJIM01000198.1 GCA_014730285.1 Candidatus Zixiibacteriota bacterium | reverse complement strand
TTTACGCAGGACGACATCCGCATCAACGGCCATGCTATCGAGTGCCGAATTTATGCCGAGGATCCTACCGCTAACTTCGCTCCCTCGACCGGCACACTCAGGAGCTACGTGGAACCGCATGGTGTGGGCGTGCGTGTGGATTCAGGAGTCTATGAAGACGCGGATATTCCGATATATTACGATCCAATGATATCCAAGATGATCGGCTGGGGCGCAACCCGTGAGGAGGCAGTGGCAAGAACACGTCGTGCCTTGACCGAATATAGAATTTCGGGTGTCTGTACTACCGTGAATTTCCATCTGGCGGTGATGGATAACGAGAATTTCAAGAAGGGCAAGATCAACACGCATTTTATCGAAACGGAATTCCCAGACATGGACTTTTCCGGCAAAGAGGAAGATCATGTTTACAAAGCGGCGGCGGTCTCAGCCTGCCTGTATGACTTTCTGGAAAACAGCAAGCTCAAGACACGGGTCTCGGGCGACGGAGGCCAAAGCAGCAACTGGAAATCAATCGGCCGGAGAATGGCTGTCAATCGTACACCGGAGAAATAGAGATGGATTATCAGGTAAAAATCGAAGACAGAGAATATATAGTATCAATCGATCCCGCAACGCATCCCCCGCAGATTAAAATCGACGGGCAGCCGGTGGAGACAAAATTCTCGACGCGCTCAAATAATTCCGAGATTCAGCTTCTAATGGATAACCGCTCTTACGACATCGAGGTGGTCAAACAGAAAGGCAGACAGAACGGCGACTTCAGCGTATTTATCTATGGGCGCGAGTTTACCCTTTATGCCGAGGATGAACGCCTGGCGAAAATCCGCGAGGTGGCCGGACTGGGTCCGGGCGGAGATACACACAAGGAACTGAACGCCCCAATGCCCGGTTTGGTAACTAAGGTGCTGGTAAATGACGGCGATCAGGTCAAAAAAGGCGATAGTGTGATCATAGTCGAAGCTATGAAGATGGAGAATGAGCTGAAATCCCTGATTGACGGGACGATTAAAGAGGTTAAAGTAAAAGAAGGACAATCTGTCGATAAAAACGCCTTAATGGTTCTCTTCGAATGAACGCAAAAGCATTCAGCCGACTTTCGGTCGGCGCAACATACCGTTTCGATCTCAAAAAAGCTTTATTTTCGCAGGCAGGAGCGCTGTTTGCATTGCTGATGTCTCTTATCTCCGAGGGCAATCCGCCCTTCGGGGATGAGCCCTTCCGGCTTGTATCCTCGGTAACTTTCTTTCTTGTAATCAATGTCGCTGTTCTGGTTTATACACTTATCGCTCTGGGCTCGAGCTGGATCAAGCTCTATCCCAGTATGCTTATCTATACTTCACGCGGAAATCAGACACGTATCGATTTTGCAAGGGTGACGCGTGTGGTCAAGCAGTCAAATAAGGAACTTTCTTTTTATATCACTGATCACATGGGAAAAGAGACACTGGGACTAAAGATAAAGAACTATGCGGCCTATGCCAAATCCGAGGAGATGCTGCGCTTTTTGAAATACCTTTTGGGAGATAAATTCACGGGGTATATCAAACCTCCCAAGGATAAGAAAAAGGATGAAAAGAATGATAAGGGCAAAAAGGATTTGCCGCCTGCAAAATTCAAGATACCTAACAGATTCTTTGGAGATCAATCCAGAAATAAGTAGGAGATTTTGATGATAGAGAAGATTGCACATATAGGAATCGCCGTAAAGGATATCGATCAGCATCTGAAACTATATCGCGATATTATGGGAATGAAAGTCGGTGAGCGTGTCAAGGTGCCGGATCAGGGAGTGGAGGTCGTTTTCCTGGAATCTGGTGAAACGCATATTGAGTTACTTCAGCCGTTGACCGAGGACGCCAACATAAACAAGTTTCTCGAAAAACGCGGCGAGGGACAGCACCACATCTGCCTCGAGGTTGATGATATCGAAGCAGAATTGCAGAAGCTTGCTGATGCAGGCATTCAGCTCATAGACAAAAAGCCTCGTAAAGGCGCCTGCGGTGAGATGGTAGCGTTTCTGCATCCAAAATCGACCGGCGGTGTATTGATCGAGCTGGAGCAGAAGAAATTGTAGGGCAAAACCATTTATTGGTTTTGCCTATTCTTTCCTTTAAATCAGATAGACAGAATCACTCCATTAAGCTTCGCTTAATTGCGGATTCTACTCTACACATATTAATCATGCCCAAGCCAGTTTGGGCATGCCACCCTTAACAAAAAATTACCGCCGGGAAAGGGTTCCCGGCGGCACATATCGTAAGTCTGTTATACTAAATTTCGGGGGTTTCGACATACTCGCCGTAGACCTCGCGGAAGACATCGCATATCTCGCCCATAGTAGCATAAGCCTTGACAGCTTCGATTATATGCGGCATAGTATTGTCCGAGGGAGTTGCCGCAACTTTCTTCAGTTCTTCCAGAGTACGGGATACTTTATCATTGTCGCGCATCTCTTTGGCTTTCTGAATGCTTTGCATCTGCTCCTCATGCGCCTTCTCATCGATCTTAAGAATATCGATATCTAATTCTTCACCCTCCATAATATAATCATTCACACCGACAATGATCCGCTCTTTCTTATCGATCTCCTGCTGGAACTGATAGGCAGCACGCGCTATCTCTCTCTGGAAATAGCCGCTTTCGATTCCTTTCAGCACTCCTCCGCGCTTGTCGATCTCGTCGAAATACTCAAGCGCCTGTTTCTCGATCCGGTTGGTCATGCCTTCAACGAAATATGATCCGGCTAAGGGATCAATTGTATTGACAATGCCGGTCTCATGAGCCAGCACCTGCTGTGTGCGAAGCGCAATCAATGCTGCCTTATCCGAGGGAAGCGCGAGGGTCTCATCCATGGAATTGGTATGCAGGCTCTGTGTGCCGCCCATCGCCGCTGACATGGCTTCATAGGCTGTGCGCACGATA
>WJIM01000197.1 GCA_014730285.1 Candidatus Zixiibacteriota bacterium | reverse complement strand
TCCCAATACCGCCTCATGCCGACTTCTCGAAAGAACCGGATTCAGGAAAGAAGGGGTAATGCGCAAGGCGGTCTGGAGAGACGGCCTCTGGCTCGACCTAATCTGGTACGTTATCTTAAAGGACGAGTATCAGGGCTAACTTCATAAGTCTGCGCAAAGTATAATTCATTATAAAAAGTTCCTGAATCATAAAAATCTTATTGACAAATTAGCTCAGGATTTTATTTTCTTTCTAATTGCATCTTTATTTGAAATCGCACCTTAGAGATCTTGACAGAAATGGGGGCACTGACCGTGTAGTATCGGAGCTGATACCAGTCGGCCATATTTAATAAACAGCTGCATATTTATGCAGTCATGGATGTTAATTTTATTCAGGGGAGGAAATAATGCCTGGAAAACTATCAATTAATGAATTCGCACGACAAATCAAAGAGGACGCAGAATTTCGAAAAAGATTGATTAGTCGATTCAGCGATACCATGGTTGAAATTGGGGTGGATCCTGGCGAAATTCAGAAAGTAATGCCCACACTTGATGTTCTCGACAAAATAAAAGAAAGCGAGGAGGTTGGAGTTGTCTTCATTCACAAATCGGATGGCGACAAAAATGAGACATCAATAGTGGTCGGCCTTTCTGGTTTTGAAAAGTATGACGATCTCCGCCTTTTAAGGGAATTTGAGGAATTCAAGGCATTCAAAGCAATGCGCAAGAAATTCCCGTAGATTACAAGAAATATTTCAACAAAAATCTTAATATATGCCGGATAACTTTGAACTAAAAAGCATTGAATACATTGGCAATGGCATCCTTGTTGTTAATGATAGCGATAGAGGATTATTGGTACATCCTAAGATGCCTGAGTGGCTAATTATGCGTTATATAGAACTCACTCTGGATTCTGGAAGAAAACGCAATAAATTCGTTTTAAGTTTAACTGATAAATGCAATATAAGATGTGATTACTGTTGTCATCCTTATCAAAATTCTGAATTCAGTGATTATGATGCAATTCGTCTTGTCGCCCAAGCGGCTAAAATGGATTTTGTTGAGATATGCTTAACTGGAGGCGAACCTCTGTTGAAAGGTACTTTGGTTCTTGAAATTGCGAGGATATGCCAGAAAGCCGGCATTATGCTCGGAGTTATTACGAATGGCTGGTGGGCAAAAGATTATAATTACGCCCGTGATCTGGCTACAGCAATGATACAAAATGGTGTGGGACGGGTAACATTTTCATGGGATCCGTCCCATGGCAAATATATTGAACCGCGAACTATTTCTAATGGCATAAAGGCCTGCATGGAAGCAGGAATGAAAGTTACGCTAACAGGTTCATTTAAAAAGAAAAATGACTGTCATGAAAATTATGGAATCGATTATTCAGAGTATAAGCAGTATGCCAATTTTGTGGTTTGTTCGCATAATATATCTCCAACAGGATTAGCTTTAAAATTGAATGGATACTATAAGCCTGACACACCTGAAAATAGAATAAAGGAATTTAGATGTCCCTGCTTTCATAGGGGGAACGATCTTGTTCTATATTCTCAAGATGGTCTTGCAATGCCCTGTTGCAGTGTATACTCCGGATATGATATGAAAGCTTTGCGGATTGGAGATTGGCGAAAAAATTCAGTTAGTGAATTATTCGACAATCAAATGTCTGATGGCTACTATAGAGTAATAAATGATCGCGGATTTATTGAATTATATAGATTACTGAAAAGGGAAATTCCTTCCGTATTCCCCAAATTGCCCAAATTGCATAATATGCTGTCGGCCTGTCAATGCTGCAAGATAATAATGAACCTGCCAGAGTCGCAGGATATTCGATCTGTATGCCAACAATATCTCGAAAAAAGATTTTTTTCCAAAATTCAGGAAAAAATGCCACAATTACAGTCATTACTAAAATCTTAGCTCATATTACTCTATTTTGAACTGTTGATGATGACCAACTACATTCCATAAATTTACAGAGGCAGAATAATAAAAAAAAGGCCATCCCCTGGCCTTTTTATACGCGGATCTTCTACGAACTACGTTATTTTATCTTATAACTGCGAGCTTACCGGAAACAGTGGCATCATCGGTGATCACATAGTAGAGATACACACCCGAAGCCAGCTTTCGCCCCCGGTCATTGGTTACATCCCATCTGACCTCCGGTCCGGGGGAATCTGTAAACTCTCTTATTATATCGCCATTTATGGTAGAAATCTTAATATCCGCACCGTCAGGAATATTCTTAAAAACGACATCCTCGCCATGTTTAACCGGCCTGTAAGGGTTGGGCGAAACATGAATATCGGCGGTAACATTGAATGTCACAGGATCGCACCAGCCGGATTTCTCCGCTCGGGCTCGCCAGTAATAGCCGCTGTTGGATTTCAGATTTTCCGATGGAGTCCATTTCGTGACGCCATTCTCGCCCGGCACCGGGCCGGAGACAATCGGCATATCGAAGCTGATATTGTCCGCAACCTCGAAATAGAAATTCACCCCAACATCGGTCTGATCGGTATTGAGACGGAATTGAGGACGCACCGTCGCGATTGCATTCCCCTCTACCGGATAGAGCGGTCGGGGAATCTCCTCCGCCGATACTGCGATATCATACTGAACGAAGTTTCTCGTCTCCGTCCAGCTCGAATATGCCTGACCGTCAAAAGCCCTGGCATGCCAGAAATATTCTTGTCCGGATTGCAGGCTGGTCTGAACATAATACGGTGTGGTCAGGTAAGGGCCGGGCATCACACCTGTGCCATGATCCACCACCTGATTCATATTATAGTCACGGCAGACAACAAATTCATACGTAAGCGGGTCACCGTCGGGATCATTGGTATTAAAAACCAAAAGCGCATTTGATGACACCGACATTGTATCGCCCTTTTGCGGAAGGTAAGCCTGCGGAGTGTTGGGCGGATTGTTGTCGCTGGCCTCGGAGGCGACAATAAAATCCCTCCAGATCATCCACTGGCTGTAATCATTGCCGTCATAAGCGCGGCACTTCCAGTAATAACGATGTGCCCTGTCAAGCACCTTATCGATTTGCCAGGAAGTCGTACTGCCGTATCCCTCAGTTATCAGAGAGGAGCGAGAGATCAGGTTAATCTTCTGATTATCCCAGATTTCAAACTGATACGACAGGTTATCGCCGTCCTCATCCTCGGAATTATTAACCGTCACAACCGGCGATGTTGCCTGCACGGTTTCGCCGTCTCCCGGCGCATTAGCCAACGGAGTCGAGGGGGGATTGTTTTGCAATGAAGTATTCACGAAAAAGCTCGAGGGCTCGGAAAAAGCCGAATAAAGTTCGCCGTCGGTTGCCCGTACTCTCCACCAGTATGTAGTCTGATCCTGCAATTGAACCGGCACCTGCCATGAAGTGGTTGAAGATGCCGACTGGTCGTATCCCGAAACCTCGGCAATGATCGTGTTGAAGGCGGTGCTGGCGGCCACCTGATACTGATAACGCACGAAGTCGCCGTCAGGATCGACGGAATTATAGACTACCAGATCCGGCCAGAATGTATTCACGATAGCGCCATTCTCCGGGCTGAATACGACCGGTACCGATGGCACCCCATTCTGTCCGGTCTGGATGTTGAAGCTCCTGCTGTTGGACCAGGCGGAATAATCGGCGCCGTCAAAAGCTCTCACACGCCAAAAGTAGGTGTCACCGTTCTCTAAATCAATCGGTACAGTCCAGGCGGTTGTCGAACCGCCTCCCTCCGTAACATCGGATTTCTGAGAGACTATATTCGAAAAAGTATTCGAAAATGCAACCTGAAAATGATAGACAACAGCATCCCCGTCCGAATCATAGGAGTTATGTACCGTCAAACTCGGATTCACCGTGCTGATCGTGGCGCCGTTATTGGGGCTGCTTAATGCCGGAACCGAAGGGGGAACATTTTCACCGGTTCCGGCCACTGTAAAAGTCCGTACTGACGACCATCCCGAATATGTGGTTCCGTTATATGCCCTGCCATGCCAATAGTATGTTCCCGCGCTCAGGTCTATGCTGGGAGTGTAGCAGGTGATGCCGTCTCCCTCAGCTACTCCGCTGCGCTGGGCTACGATATTACTCATCGAGGCATCAGTAGCTATCTGAAAGTCATAAGATAGTCCTACCAAACATGCTCCCGGATGGGAGTTGCTGAGGCAGAGAGTCGGTCGGGAATCTACCTCCTGCCCGTTGCCGGGCGAATACACGTCCGGTATCGTGGGCGGCGAAGTACAATCCCCCATATCCGCCGGTATCAGGATCGCCCCGGCGCCGTTTTGAAGCTGTACGCTTGTCACAACCGAACCGAGGCTGCCGTCGATATTTAGCTTCCTGTAGGCCCCCGGAAGATCAACCGTGATTTTCGTATTCGCATCGAAATTCTCGCCCCAGTCATTTAAGGGACGCATCAGGGTCAGGCCCTTCTGATAATTGCGTGAGAAGACCTTATAATCCTGGCCGCGCGGATCGGTGCCGGTCTGATAGATTTCATAATGCTCGAGGGCGTTGCCGAGATCGTAATCCATACATCCCCGCCAGGCCAGGCTGTCGAAATGCTCGTTATACTGGGCGGCATACGGCGATCCCAGACCGGCCCTCTGGAAGAAATATGATTCCCCCGAATTTATGCCGTAAAACGACACCAGATTATTATAGACCGCATCACCCCAGGTATATTCACCGTTATCGCCGATTTCCTGACGAGAGCAGTATACCACCGAGACGCCGTTGACGGCACAGGCCGAATCCTTGGAGGATATTCCCTCGAATCCGTAGATACTGGCGTTGGGATTTCGTATCGGACTATATAGAAACTCCATCACCAGATAGTCGCCTCCGGCCACATCAGGATCTGTATAATCGCTGTTCCAGCTCTGACCGATATTAAGCGAGAGATACTTTTTCCTGCCGTCCTGGGTCCAGCTTGCACCCGCATTTAAGGTATCGCGCAAATCGGTGGCAAAGATTTTCATCTGTTCCCAGTACCAGTCCGCAAATTCCTCGGTTCCGTAGATCAGATTGGCGCCGGGAGTTTCAGCTACACGCCCGCCGGCATCAATACGACCCATCGAACCGTATCCGCGGCGTCCCCAGTTATGCATCCAGTTATCGAGGTAGATACCATCAAAATGTGAGTTGCGCCCGTTCAAGTCCTTCCACATCGAATTCTCGAGACTGTCGAATAACATACATGCGTATTCGATCTGAAGCTGACGGGTTACCGGATGGGCATAGTTTACTATAATTCTACCCACACCATCACCCTGATAGTACGGCAGATAATCCGGCGCACGACAGACACTGTCGCCGTCGGTGACCGAGGTCGAGTATGTACCCGGTATCGACCAGCCGGAAAGCTCGGTATCTTCGTAAAAATGCAGATAGAGGATTTCGGGAGAATATCCCAGTTCAATACATCTGTTTCTGAGCCAGTTGTGCTCAACCGCGCCGTAATAGTTGCCCTGTGTCACACCCGGCGTTGTATAGTTATCTGTGCCGGAGTTGTAGAGCATAACTATTGAATTGGGATTATATTTCTTGACCGAGTCCAGATGTTCGCCGCATTCGGAATAGCCGGGAAAGATATCGTAACGTTTTATATTCACAGAATCGATCTTACAGGTCCCGTCAATTCCCGCGCTTACCAGCGCATCCTTTCTGGTATCAGTTGGAATTTCGCCAATTACCAGTGAGTGAATAAGAAACATCGCACAAAATAATATTATTTTGGGGAACGCGGCTCGGTTTATCATTAATTCCTCCAAAAGCTTTTAAGGATTACAACTTCCTTCTAAATCCAAAATTATGATCTTCTCGGTTAATATTGATTTAGCCGAATGTAAATACTTTAAATGTATTACAGTCGACCCACTTTAATGTTCACGCTTGAATGAACAGGATATATATTTTCAGGTTTGGAATCACCCTTAACAGCAATACCCTAATTATCAAGCATTTAGCCTTCATTCTATACCGGAATGTCTGGTGCTGACCGCTTTTTGCAATTCCCTTTTCCCCTCAATCCGAGAAATGCCAAAGCTACCTGAATTCCAGTGTTGACGAGTAATATGTTGAATTGCAGGAAAATCAAATTTCCCGCCGAATCTTAAATGCAACTGTAATAGTGTTAAATACTTATTTCAATAAAAATTTTTATTTTTTTGGAAGAATTTCAGAAGAATAGGCTTTTTCCGCCCTGCAAAACGGCAACCATAGTCACGCAATGCATTGAAATACAATAATTTACGCTTCCATTATTATTATTTCCCGGGTTTGGCCCTAAAAATTCCCGAAATAAAACCCCAGGCCAGGCCAAAATGAATTGTAACATAGATTGTTGGAAACAAGGGAAGATATTTCAAACCCCGCTTAAATGACGTAACTATCGATCCCAGAATAATTCCACCCAGATAAAGCGCCAGAAGAGCCGCAGGCAATATCCAAAAATCTTTTACAAAAATCGCAAGTATCGCTGTCAAAAGAAGAAGTGTGTAAAACAGAGGCGGAATTAGATTCCCCGATATTATTTGACTGCTATGCTTTCTCACGAATCGAAAGCGCCCCAGCCCGTAACGAATCATCTGGCGGAATAATCCTCCTAATGTCTCCCGGGGATAATAGAAAACTGCAAGTTTGGGGCTGATATAGGAATTATACCCTTTCTGGCTGATACGGTAATTGAATTCATAATCCTCGGCCGCATCGAATCTCTCATCAACATAGCCGACTTCCTCGAAGACAGTCTTGCTGTACATCGAACCGCTCGAGGATGGATCGACTTCCCCTTCGTATTCCATATTATATATCGTGGAATCGGTGCCATGCCCGATCAGGGATTCACGGGCGTAAGCCACGGCATTCTGAAAATAGCTGTTATCCGGTGGTGTTAAGGGTTGGGGGCGGCTGAGAACATCAACTCCGCTGGTATGAAATATTGCGACCATATCCCTGAGCAGGTTTTTGTTTTCGATATAAACATGCCCGTCTATTACAACGCAATACTCTGCCCTCGCTTCTTTGAAGCCCATATTGCGAGATGAACCGGCCAGCCTTATGGGATTTTGAAGAATTTTTAAATCCGGCAATTTATCTTTAAATGATTCTGCAATCTCGACAGTTTTATCGTTGGAATATCCGTCAATAACAATTACTTCGAGTTTGTCCTTGGGGTAATCCTGTTCGTAAATGTGGTTTAAAGTCTGGCCGATAAAACGCTCTTCGTTCTGTACGGCCATAATGACCGAGATTAAGGGCAGCTTATCATCCATTCATTCTACCAGCAAAGTCCGTTATAATTGCCGCTGGTGTCGGAAAGATCGTCAACTATCCGCACCAGATCGATCACAGTCTTATCTGTATCCATGGTAGCGATGTATTCTATATCCGGGTCTTTGGATCCGATCACCAGCACATCCGCAAAATTGTAAACCTCTTCCATCGAGGTGGCCAGAAGATTCGATATATGCGGAATCTCTCGCTCGATATAAGCCTTGTTGGCGCCGGTTAGTTTGGCGAAAACCACATTCTTGTCGAATATCTTCAAATCATAACCCTTGCCGATCAACGTTTCTGCCACTGTAACCAACGGCGACTCGCGCATATCATCGGTACCGGCCTTGAATGCCAGCCCCAGCATTCCGACTTTTTTCTTTTTGGTTGCATATATCATTCGCAGGGCTTCGTCAATCTGGTTTTCATTGGAGGGCATAATCGAATTGATAATCCTGGAATCGTAGTCCAGCATCTTGGACTTGTATTTCAGAGCACGGATATCCTTGGGCAGGCATGATCCGCCGAAGGCAAATCCCGGCTTGAGATAGTAACTCGAAAGGTTCTGTTTGGTATCCATACAAAACAAATCCATGACCTCATGCGAGTCCACGCCTAGACGCTTACAGATCATTCCGACTTCATTCGCAAATGCGACCTTTAATCCATGGAAAGTATTATTGACATACTTAAGCATCTCAGCTGATTTGATCGAGGTCTTGAAAAACGGCGCATCTATGAAACCATATAACTCGTCAAGTTTTGAGGAAGCCGAGGGATCATGAGTGCCGATTACCGTAAAGGGCGGATTATAGAAATCCTTAATCGAACTTCCCTCTCTCAAAAATTCCGGGTTGAAATAAACATCAAAATCGACATAGATTTTCTTGCCGGAGCTTTCCTCCAGTATCGGAACCAGAAAATCCTCTGTAGTGCCGGGGAGTACGGTCGAACGTAATACGATTATATGAAATCCGTCTTTGTTGGCCAGAAGCGATCCGATTTTGGCGGCCACCCGCTCCACATATGTCAGGTCGAGGTCGCCGTTATCTTTGGAGGGCGTGCCAACGGTAATCATCGTAATTTCGCTTTCGTTTATTGCTTTCTTGGTATCCATAGTTGCCACCAGCCGGCCCTTCTCGACCACACGGCGCACCAGATCGTCCATACCCTCTTCGATAATAGGAGATTTTCCGGAATTTATGAATTCGATTTTGGATTCATTTATATCCACGCCGATCACTTCATGACCCTCATCGGCAAGACAGGCCGCAGACACGCAGCCCACATAGCCCATTCCAAACACTGATATCTTCATGATTGAGATTCTCCCAGGCTATCACCGACAGCAGCCCTGCCGCGGCTTTTGTTTAAGACATCCTCCAAAGCATCAGAAAATCTTTGAGCCACCTTTTCCCAGCTATATTTTTCGGTTACAAGCTTGTATCCGTTTTCCCCCAGACGAAACGCCTCATCTCGATTTTCCATCAGCTCTAAAACCGCCTCTGCAAAATCGTCCGGCTCATCTTTTATAATAATATGTTTGCCGTCTGTCAATGGCAATCCCTCTGCACCCACAGCCGTCGATACAATCGCCTTTTTCTGTGCCATCGCCTCGAAAATCTTTATGCGCGTACCGCCGCCAATCCGGATCGGTACAACATACACACTCGCCTCATCCACATACGGCCTGATATCGTCAACGGTGCCGGTTACAGTGATAGAGTTATCGCGCTCAGAAAGCATGCGGATATATTCAGGGGGACGGCGTCCCACGATGTAGAATCTAACGTCAGGCCGTTTAGCCTTTATTTTCGGATATATCGATTTCACGAAATAATCGACGGCGTCCTGATTCGGAAGCCAGTCCATTGAACCCACAAAGACGATATTTTCGGGCTTGATCTTTTCGGGAGCAGGCTTGAAATATTCTATATCCACCCCGGTCGGTATCAGGGTCGTATGAGAGACATCATATTGATTCTCGAGAAGACGACCATCTGATTCAGATACCACAAGCACATCATCGAATTTGGAGCAGGCCTTCTTCTCGTATTTAAAGAACTTCTGATATTCGAGATAAAGATATCCCTTCTTCAATGGATTCTCGTTGACCTCGAAATGCCGCCGCCAGATTTCTGTCTCGACATTATGCTGAAAAAGCACCTTTGGAAAATTCTCGATATTGATGCAATTAGGGGTCATCTCCAGAAAATCACATACAATAATATCTGTATTCTTCTGCCTGATATATTCCCTGATCGTATCCTCCACCCTATCATCCTTGTATTTGTTTATAACATACGGATGCTTTGAAAATAAATTCTTTAACAGCGAGAGATAAAATTCCGGAGAGAATTTCTTATCCGGGCTGAAACCAATAAACTCGACATCTTTGCAGAAACTTTTCAGATGATCGAGTCCATCCTGAGACGGCTCCTCTTCTGCCAGGCAGAGGTAACTGACCTCATGCATACCCGCCAGCATTTTTAAGATATTATAGCTCCTGATCTTGCCGCCCGTATCGGCAGGCACAAGAAAATCCGATTTTATCCAGAGAATTTTCATAGATTTATAAGATACCAATCAGCAGATCATCTGCAATTTAAAACTTCTTAGAGCAACTGCATTGCGCTGTAGTCCTCGCGTTCGAGGAAAATGCGCTGCCAGAGTTCGAAGTTTATCATGGTCCAGATCTGGTCGGAATAATTTTTGTCCCCGTTTTGATGTTTTTTGACAATATGTTGAACCGTCCTTTGATTAAAGATGCCGCGTTTACGTGTGCGCTCGTCAAAAAGTATATCGGTTACTAAATCTTTATAATCGTGACGGAACCATTTCTCGATCGGTACCGGAAAGCCCTTTTTGGAGCGCGATAATATCGCTGACGGTATCTTGTCCTTCATAGCCATGCGCAGGATTCGCTTGGTGTCGAATCCTTTCAGTTTCATGCTGATCGGAAGGGAGGCGGTGAACTCCACCAGCTTGTGGTCCAGAAATGGAACGCGGCTCTCGATAGAAGCCGCCATCGACATCTGATCCTGCTTCATCAAAAGCTCCAGAAGATAGGTCTTGATATCGGCATAGAGCATTTTATTCAAAAGCTGATCCGAATTGCAATTATGGAATATGCCGTGATAATGGTGATACATCTTATCGAAGTTGAAGCCGTTCAATACACCCTCGCCGTAAAGCGACTCCTGCATCTGCCGTGAAAAAGTCGAATAATTATCCAGAAAAATCGTATCGATATCGCTGTTGAGATAAACCGAGGTACGAATCGCTTTATTTTTATAGGGAAACTTGTCCGGGAGGAAATCTATTATCGGCCTGAAAAGATATTTGCGAACCGAGCCCAGAATCGGCAGCCCCATTATTTTCCCGGCCTTGAGATTATACAATGTCTGGTAATAGCGCTCATACCCCGCCAGAAGTTCATCGGAGCCCTCT
Organism: Candidatus Zixiibacteriota bacterium; assembly: GCA_014730285.1. Classification (GTDB taxonomy): domain Bacteria; phylum Zixibacteria; class MSB-5A5; order JAABVY01; family JAABVY01; genus JAABVY01. The sequence goes on along the minus strand of WJIM01000197.1, from coordinate 3,966 downwards.
CCGGTCAGCACTACCTTTACATGATCCCGTGCTAGCTTTGCCACGAAGTACAGCGCCACCGATGACGGGTGCGCTATAGGTTCATCTTCCTGGTAGATCATATGCGGTAGTTCGGACAGGAACTGATCGGGCGTCATTGTGATCTCATGACGGTCCGCACCGCACTGCTGGGCGCTGAGACGGCTGTACTCCAGCTCATTGAAGGCGCGCTCCTTGAAAGCTACCGAAAAGGTTTTGATCGGCTGATCGACCATACGGCTCATTCTTGCCGCAATCGCCGAGGAATCGATACCGCCCGACAGAAACATCCCCAGCGGTACATCCGCCATCAAACGCATTTTCACCGACTCATCAAACAGCTCAATAAAGCGCTCGACATACCAATCCTCGGATTTGCCGGACTCCTGATGCTGATAATCAATGTCCCAGTATTGACGGGTTCTGATATTACCGTTTTCGAGTGTGAGCGTATGCCCGGGCAGGAGTTTTTTGACACCCTTGAAAAGCGTCTGATCGTCAAGCGTATACTTGAGCGCCATCTGCTCCGCCAAAGCTTCACGATTCAGTTCACGCGGAAGCTCATCGTAGGCCAGGATCGATTTTATCTCCGAGCCGAATGTGATATAATCCTTGCAGTCGTAATAATACAGCGGTTTTATTCCCAGCCTGTCACGCACTATAAAAAGCCTATCTTTATTTTGGTCGTAAATCGCGAAGGCAAACATTCCGCGCAGATGATGTACGCAGTCCTCGCCGTATTCCTCGTACGCATGGATAATGCTTTCGGTATCGCATTTGGTGCGGTAATTATATCCCTTACCCTCAAGAGTCTTGCGGATTTCCAGATGGTTGTATATTTCCCCGTTATAGACGATCCAAATCGAATCATCGCCGTTGGCCATCGGCTGATGTCCCCCTGCCAGGTCGACGATCGAGAGCCGCCTGAAGCCCAGGCCGAGATTGTTATGCACATATTCGCCGGAATCATCGGGGCCGCGATGATACAGCCGGTCGGCCATTGCCTTTACCAGCCTCTGATCCGCATGTCTGCTTTTATCTTTAAAATAGATTCCGCAAAATCCGCACATACTTAAATCTCAAACTCCGCATAGCGTCCATTCTGATCGACATCATAATCGCGGTCCTTGTAATGTACTTTTCTGACCTCATCAGTCAGAATACGACACTTACCGGAAATTTTTCCCTCCAGATGCAATATACCACCATCGATATATCCGAACAAAGCTGCCGCCTGATCGGATTCCCAATATTTCAATCCTGAGATTTCAATTATCCCTTCCTGCGATAGAAATAGCATTTTGACCTGAGAGTTCTGATTTTTTCTTAAAAATGCAGATTTCCCATCCTCTTCAAACTTCCAGTAATCGGAAAAACCATTGGTTTGAATCGACCAGAAACCGTCTTCCAGAAGCCTGAATTCTGGATCGATTCTATTAGCACCATAAGGGAAAATGCAGAACGGAATCTCATGATTGCCCGCGCTTACAGGCTCAATTACCAGTGTGTTAATCTTCTCCAGTTCGAGATAGTCCGGAGAGTACCATCCCGAAGGCGGATTTTTGCGCCCGCTTTCCGCGGAGAATTTATACTCGATATCCGAAAGCGGCTTCAGGATCACTTTCTGGGATGATGATTCGAGCGTGATTTGATTCTGGCCGGGCGAAAATGAATGTGACGGCAGAGGTGTATGGAAAAGAAACTTCGAAGTGAAATCCCCCGCCTTTATGATACCGTCAAAAATAATGAAATACTGATCGGCCACACGATAAACCGCACGCCTGTGGAAAAAGCCGGGCGCTTTTCGACGGGCCACCTGAGCGGAGATATAATCAAAGCCCTTCGACAGAATAACGTCCTGCACGTCAACATCAGCGCTGTACTGCCAGGCGAACACATAATGCTCATCGGCGCTGCCCCGGTCATCGACCAGGCAGATATTATGTGCCGCGCCTGAACGGAAGTAATTCCTCATATCGGTATCTTTAGTATAGCAATATGTACCCGGATCGATAAAGACCGGCTCCTTGCCCAGGATCATTTCAAATGAGAGCGCGTCAGCATGACTGTGCACCGCCTCCTTGAATCCGAATCTTCCGCAATCGAAGAGAAGATAATTTCGTTGATTCTCCGAATGAAGCACCGCATATCCCGCGTCTGTGATATGCTCGGAACAGAAGCTCCGGCGTTTATCGGCTTTATCGTTATGCTCACGGCAGGAGGATATTCCAAAAATCCAGGCCGACTCGAATTTTGCATCGCCCGGATTAAATTCTTTTCTGTTGAATAATAGAGCCGCATTGGAAAGAGCGGCAGTACAGTCCCGCACATCATCGAATTCCAGCCAAACAAGTTTACCGCCGTCAGAATCACCGACCTGCGGCCAGAGTCCATCGGGACGCCTCAATCTCAGAAGATATTCGGTCATCTGCTCTGTCTTCTGCCGGAATTTCGCGGGCAGAGGAATATTATTCAACTCGCAAAGCAGAATGGTATGAATATAAAAATCCAGGCTGTAGCGATGATAGTAGGTCGAAAGCTCGGCATGAGCGCCGTCCTCCGTGAATTGATTATCCAGCTCCTTTTCCAAAATCTCCAGACCGCGAGTCATATAATCCCCGGAATGCTTCAGTTCCGGAAAAAACAGCCCGGCCACGAAGAGTCCGAACGCCTCGCCGGTGAGATGTGTGTTGGGCGAAAAATAAAACGACAGATGCGAATTGATATGCTCTGCCAGATGATAAACATAGTACCAGACCAGCTCCGCAAAACGGTTATCCATCAATTCTATATTTCTGAAAAGCTCGATAGTCCAGACCAGGGCATAAATCCTGAAGGCGCATTCCAGGGATGAGCTCCAGTTGATACCATGCTTGGGTGTATTATGGCGGAACCAGTCTTCCAGAATTCCGAAAGCCTTCAGGGCGTATCTGTCTATACCCGTCAAAATATAAGCCTGTCCCAGGGGAAAGACAAATTTCAGGCGTGAAAGCTCCCATACCACCTTGGAATCGCCCACAGCATCATAATCAAGATATGGCACATCATCATAGAATTCCGGCTCCGAACGCTTCCCGGACACCGGATCGTAAAACCAGTTCGGGGGTGAACCGAAATCAAGGAATTTGCCGCCGAAAATCGGATACCTGTCGCGCAGGATCTCTTCAGAAATTCTGAGGACTTGTTCACACTCATCCGGGAAAAACTCCGGAATCTTCTCCATCCACTCGATCCTCTCGGTATTGAAGAAGAATCTGGGCGTCTTACGGTTTCTGAAGTTCTCGGCAAGCCCGGTTTCAAAAAGCTTCTTGTCCTTCAGGAGCCGGGAGAGCTTATCACGGCTGTAATTATATGCCCCCGAAGCCGCCTTGCGGCGTTCGGCCATCTTCTCGAGCGCTTCCCTGCCCCTGAATATCAGTTCCGGAAACTGCCCCTGAAGAATCTTGGAGCCCGCTTTTAAGAGCTTGCTCTTATTCATCGTATAATTCCCGATAGACCTCATGCCATCCTTCTCGAACCGAGGGCCATGTAAATTTGACACACTCCTTCTTTGCCGACTGTGTCAGGCCTGCTCCCAGGCCATTTTCCTCTATTATCCTGAGCATCTCCCTTGCGAGAGCCTCATGATCATTTTTCCTCACAAGCAGGCCGGTTTGGCCGCTTTTGCAAATATAAGGTATCCCGCCGGCATCGGTGGAAACAACTGCCAGCCCCGATGCATAAGCTTCCAGAAAGGAAACCGGCATATTATCAATATCGGAAGAATTCAAAAATATATCATGTTCGGCGTAAAGCTTTGCTATATCATCTCTTTCCACCCTGCCGGTAAAGCTGATATCCGGGATATTCTCCCTTTTCACAAAATCCCGAATATTCTGCTCATCGCCGCCCGCTCCAACAATCGTAAGCTTGGCCTCTGGATATTTCTCTTTGACAATTTTAAATGCT
>WJIM01000196.1 GCA_014730285.1 Candidatus Zixiibacteriota bacterium | reverse complement strand
GCGGTAGAACTCTTTGACGATCAAGTCCGTCAGGCTTCCGCCGGTCACATCCGCAAACTTTATTCCATACCTTGGTGCGGAACTTAGAGGCTCACCGATAAATGTGAAGCCTTCCAGATCCACTCCGTCTGCGGAAACATAAATCCCGGCATTGTTGTATCCGGAAAGGCCTCCGCAGTCGATGCTTACGAGGCTGGTACCGGTACCGGTCAGGCCGAGATTGGCCTTGTTCATATTCAAAGCCTCGTAGTAGGTACCGTCATCGACATAAAGCTGATCGCCCGCCGAGGCGAAGTCGACTGCATTCTGGATATGCAGGAAGTGATCGTTATCAAGATTCCAGTCCATCTTCAGCATGCCGATTTCAGCATCGCTGTATGAGGGGCTGGCGGATTCGGTGGTGAAGAAGATATAAAGGTCAGAGCCGTCGTAATAGCCCATCGGCCAGTATTCCCACCAGTATGTTCCCCCGTAGCCGCCGTTGGTGACCATCTTGCTGGTCGACCAGGAGCCTGTAGCCCCGGCATCATAAGCCTGGATCAGATACTGCTGGTCGTTGGCCCCCACGTAAGGCGCGGTTACCACATAAAGATCGGTGCCGTCATTGAAGATACAGGGATCGTATAGTCCCGCTCCGCTGACTGCCGTGGAATGGGCGCTGAATGACGGGGTCGCTCCCGCTGCGGCGGAGTAGACCTCGATATCTCCGGTTGCATCTTCTATGCTGACCGCATAGAGGGTGCTGCCCATGAGTGATATCCTGGGCATATTGTCCGTGCTGATATCTACTTTGGCGCTCAAAGTCGAGCCGTCAAAAGAATAGAAATCAGCGCTGCCGTCTCCGGATTCCCAGACGATATAAATATAGCTGGCATCGCTGGTGACATTGATATGTCCGCCGTTGTTCGATGTCAGCAGAGTCGGGCCGGTCCAGTTGGTGCCGTTGAAATCGTAGTAATACATCGAGCGGTCGGTACCGGACTGGCCGCTGGAGACAAAGGCATAAACCTTGCCGTTGTAATAGGTGGCGGAGACCACTCTCTGGTCAAAATTGGCCGGGCGCGGCTTGTTGAGTAGTGTTTCCGATGCCGATGCGAGACCGTCGATAGTCGCAGCGGTTTTGTAATAGACATAATACTTGTCGGTATCGGGGTTATAGCTCGGACCGCGGACGCCAGAGGTGGTAACATCATCGCCCTTGGTATAAAAAAGCCAGTACTGAGAACCGTCGTATACGATCGAGGGATTACGATCGTATTCGTTATTGGCTGTCATCGCAGTATTCTGGCTTATATTAATGTCGGCTGCATAAAGATTCCCTCCGAAAAGAAGAACAAAAGCAGCCAGAAGAAAGAGTTTAACGAATTGCTTATTTAGCATTTTTCCCCCTAAAGGTTTGTAGCGCGGCAAATAGTATTTAGCGTGCGCATGGTATTAGTACCTGTCAGACCAGGATTGATTTGGTTCAATAGCAGCGGTACTTTGTAAAACGTCTCACCAAAGGAAAGAAGATAAAAGCCCCAAAACAGTAGTGCGGGCAAATAAAACGAGAATCTTTTAAGACTGTTTCCCGGATTGCACCTCCTAGTTCTTTTTAGTTATTAAAATTAAAACATTATTGTAACATATTCTCAGCTTTCCCCTCCCGGCTGGATAGCGTGAATAATTGTGAGTATAGCCTCTTAAGGTCCCAAAGTTAGTTTCCATAGTAGGGGTGGGGGAAAATCAAGGTGCTTAATTTTCCCCCGGATTTCTTACCTCTACTCCCCCGGGCAAAGTCACCTGACTATGCCCCTCCAAGCCACGTCCTGTATAGTTAGAGTTTCCTCTGCTACCATAGAATGCTTACAAATAGCATGCCATTTAAAAGCCTAATTGCCCCGTGCAAGTTGTTGAATCGTAAAGGCTTCTTTTGCGATTGCAAAAGCTGATATGTAATGAGGTACTATCTACCTCGAAATGTCGAAATAAATGAGGTCAGTTTACTACAAATGATCCAGACCAAGGCGTTTGATCAACTTATGAAGATTGGCTCTGTCCATTCCAAGTGTGGCGGCCGCTTTGGATCGGTTCCCGTCGGTCTTGATCAACTCTTTCTTTATAAGATCAGCCTTGAAGTCATCCACACACTGGTTAAAAGTTTTATTACCCTGATCCTTGTCAGAGTCGTTTTTTAAATATTCATGAACATCATCCGCCATAATTATGTCGGAGTCGGTTAGGCTTAAAAGCGCTTCCACCAGATGTTTAAGCTCACGGACATTACCGGGCCAATCGTAATCAAAGAGGGCATCAATTGCGCGCTCATCGAAAAGCTTGGGAGGACATCTCTCCTCGATCGCAAACTGCTGAACGAATTTATTAACCAGGTGCGGGATATCTTCCTTTCTTTTTCTGAGAGGCGGCAGTTCAATTGTGATCGTTTTAAGACGATAATAGAGATCATGGCGGAATGTCTTTTCCTCGACCATTCTTTCCAGATTTCTATGCGTGGCACATATAACTCGTACGTTGCATTTTTTTACTGTTCCGTCTCCGAGACGTTTGAATTCACCGTTGTCGAGCACTCTGAGGAGTTTGTTCTGGGTGTCGAGGGCCAGATCTCCGATATCATCGAGAAATACCGTGCCCCCGTCGGCCCATTCGAAGAGTCCTACCCGGTCGTTAGTTGCCCCGGTAAAGGCGCCCTTGACATGTCCGAACAGATCGGACTCGACAAGATCGGCGGCCTTGTGATTGCAGTCCAGGATACCGAAATTATTATTCTGCCTGATGCTGTTATAATGGATTGCACGCGATACCAGCTCCTTGCCGGTCCCGGTTTCTCCCAGTACGACAGCAGTGGCCATACATTTGGAAAGTCTGCGGATCAGATCGTAAATACGTGCCATCTCCCTGGATTTACCGACGATCCCGAAATTATCTTCCGCATACTGGGCAAGCAGGCGATTATCATGCTTTAAGTTGTGGGATTCAACAGCGTTTCTGACAGAACGTGTAAGCCGTGAAATCGAATCTCCTTTCAATACAAAATCGAAAGGCTGTTCCGACTGATCGATTTCCTCTTCCAGATAATCTCCCGGGAAGCCTGTGTGAAAGATAACGGGGACATCGGGAAAGAACTTTTTGATTTCACGATTGGCTTCAATACCGTTCATGTCCGGCATCTTGATGTCCATCAGGATGCAGCCAATACCCATATTTTCTTTGGCCTTCTGTATGGCTTCGGGTCCTGAGGAAGCCAGGATAGTTTCGTATTCATCCTTGAACAGCTCATCCAGCATCTGCAGGACCGATTTGTCGTCGTCCACCAGAAGAATTATGTTGCGGGGCGTATCCATAAAAAACAGTCCGGTATATTTTATTGGTTTAATTTGTAAGATTCCGTCAAGCCGGTTTCAGTTTCAGACTAAAAGTCGTACCGTTACCAGGATTGCTCGATACGGAAATCTCTCCATCATACATTTCTATTATTTTCTTTGCCATTGCCAGGCCGATACCGGTACCATTGTCCGGTTTTGTCGAGTAGAATGCATCAAAAACACGTTGCAGATTTTCCCTTGGGATGCCCGCACCGTTATCTTTAAAATCCAATATGATACTGTAGTCTATCTGCTTCCAGGTTAATAATATAGCGGGCTTTGGCGATTTTGTCAAGGCATCAATGCTGTTTAAGAGTAGATTATTTAAAACCTGGTATAATTGACGCCTATTCGATTGCACCTCAATACCTTGGCTTCCCTTGAAGGTGCAATTTACCCCGAGTTTTTCCAATTCAAGTTGATTGGCGCTGATAACTTTGTTAACCACGCTGTACAGGTTTACTTTTTCAGGGAAAAATTCGCTTTCCATTTTAGTGTATTGCGAAATTTGATTGGTAACATCAATCGCTTTCTCAACAGACTGCTCGGTTATTCTAACATATTTAAGGCGGCGCTCTTCGGAAAGACCGTTTCCGTTTTTGCCCTTATCAAGAAGGCTCAGAGCTCCCTTGGCGGGGAACAGGGAATTGCGGATTTCATGAGCAAAACCGCCGGCAATATCTTTGGCGGTTCTGATTTTATCTTCCCTGGCCTGCTTGAGAGCGGTTACATCCTGGGTATATACCATAACAAGATTGGGCGGAACGTAAGTAAGTGTAACAATCATCTGCTCTTTTTTATTTATGGTTTTATAGCTGTACTCAACTTCCCTAACAATCGGGGTCCGGTCTCTCAGGCAGGTTTTAAGGTCTTCAATCATGGAGGGTTCATATTTCTGATGCACGCTGCTTTTTATTCCCTTTAGTACTTTTATTTTTCCGTTGGTCACTCTAACGGCAGCGTCATTATAGTCGACCAAAACGAAATCATCCCCCTCCTTTTTCCAGGTGTAACTGGGAATGGGGAAGTTCTTGAATTGTGCCTTGAGTTTTCTCTCGCTCTTTCTGTGTGCTTCTTCGATCTTCTTCCTGAGTGTGATATCCTGACCGATAGCGATAGCGGTAACATCACCGCTGGAAGGATCGGTGATCAGGCTGTTGGACCAGAGAATAGTCCGAATTTCTCCGGATTTTGTTAAAATCGGACCTTCGTATTTATCACGAGGATGGTTTTTCACCCACTTTTCAAAATCCGACAGTCCGTCGTGATGGAACTCATCAGGCAGGAATAAATCCGGCCAGGTTTTGCCCAGTACCTCTTCGCGTTTATAGCCGGTAACATTTTCACATTCATCATTGAATATCTGGATTCTGGCTTCCTTGTCCAGGCAGATTATCAGGCTGTTGGCGGTGCGCAGGATCGAGCGTGAGAAGTCGCGTTCATTCCTGAGCGCGCGGTTGGATACAACCTGCGAAGTGATCTCCCTGGCCACGATAGTTATGCCCTCCAGACCGCCATTTTCATAAAAAAGCGGGGAAAGCATAGCCGAATACCAGCGTTTTCCGCCGTTAAAGTCAAGAGAGTATTCCATCTGTTCGGCCCGGCCGGTATTTTTTATGGTATTGAGATGGGACATGAATTCCGATGAGATTTCTGGCGGGAGCACGTCGGTAACATGTTTTCCCAGGAACTCATTGGGATGGGCGAAAAGTACATTCGATTTATCGTCCTGCTTTGAATAAATGAATTTTCCGTCTCTGTCGACCACGAAGATAAGGTCTTCGGTCGATTCCATAATGGCCTTCAGCCGCTCCTCGCTGG
>WJIM01000195.1 GCA_014730285.1 Candidatus Zixiibacteriota bacterium | reverse complement strand
CTTCCTGGCAGGGATAAGGCTTCAGCGTTCGTTTCCAGTATCAAAGAAAGCGCTCTTTATGATAGATCTTTGAAAATGTACAAAGTAAATGCATCATTGACTGACGAACCTTTGGAAATCGGGCGGGCAAGAGTTTTTTCGCCCGGCTGGCTTGAGAACGAATCGATTTGGCTGCACATGGAATATAAATACATGCTCGAAATTTTGCGCAACGGGCTCTATGATGACTTTTATCGGGAATTTAAAAATATATTCATTCCTTTTTTAGATCCGGATGTTTATGGAAGAAGTATCCTGGAAAATTGCTCCTTCATCGTCAGCAGCGCCAACCCGGATCCGTCGATTCACGGGAATGGATTCGTTGCCCGTTTAACAGGAGCAACAGCGGAATTTATTCATATCCTTCTATTAATGCTGGTCGGACCCAAGCCATTTAGTATCAATACAAAAGGAGAACTGCTCTTTTGCCCGAGGCCTTCACTGCCCGGCTGGCTGTTCACAAAAGAAAAAAGAAGAATAAAAATATTCGAAGAAAACCGATGGCAGGAGATTGAACTGCCAGCAAACTCCTTCAGTTTTATGTTCCTCGGAAGAATCCTTGTTACTTACCACAACAGAGGCATGAAAGATACATATGGCGATGAGGCAGTGATACCTGCCGAATTCAAACTATCCGATACGGATGGTAATATAGAAACATTCAATTCGGAGTCTTTAAGCGGAGAGATGGCACAAAAAATACGTGATAGAAAAGTCAGTAGAATCGAGATAGAACTTATGTGATTGATCGGACTTTGGAAGAAAGAATCATAAGAAAATGGTGCCTGACTGAATTCTTTAGAATATATTGGAAGAGAATTTCCAAGACTATTGCCTGTTAGCATCGCCTCTCGGCTTTAAATAATTTCATGGTTTCGCCGATGATATGAAAGGAAATCTGGATGAAAACGTCTATACAATTATTAACATGCGCTGTAACATTTACAGTTGCATTGATGTTATTATCTTGTGATCAAAGCGAATCGAGAACCGGACAAAATGATTTTCAATCAGTCATGACAAACCTCAGAACAGAACTGGAATCCGGCCTGACGCTACCGAGGCAGGACCCATTCAAATTACGTTCCTTCAAACCATATTTGGGAGATTCCTGGATAGGGAATGCCGTTGCTTATGGATGCTATCGAGCCGGTCAGGCACCCGGGCAAAAGAGTCCCAGTGACGCTGAACTGCTTGAAGATTTGAAAATTATAGCCGGGCATTGGAACTTGATCAGGACCTATGGTGCTGACCATGATACCAAACGAATCTTGCAACTTATTGAAACCTATGAACTGCCTATCAAAGTGGTTCAGGGCATCTGGCTAGAACCTGAAGAAGACAATCCTGCAAAAAGAAAGGCCAATATCGATCAGGTTATGCTGGGAATCGAATTGGCAAAAACATATCCCGACATAGTAATCGCCATCAGTGTTGCAAATGAAACCCAGGTGTTCTGGTCGGCACACAAGATGAATCCCGAAAATCTCATTCGCTACATCCGTGCGGTAAGAAACAATACTACTGTGCCGGTAACCACGGCAGATGATTACCTCTATTGGAACAAATCCGAAAGTTCACAAATTGCTGAGGAGATTGACTTCGTGTTTACACATATTCATCCCCTCTGGAATGGCAAGACGCTGGATGAAGCTGTTAGCTGGACTGACAGGATTTATCGCGAGCTTCGGGTAATGCATCCCGACAGGGATATTGTTATTGGAGAAACAGGCTGGGCTACAGATTATAATCCCGAAAAAACCGGACCCGGAGAACAGGGAACACTTATAAAGGGTGATGTCGGTATTGATGCTCAGGCTGAATTCCTGATCGTGATAAGCCGATGGATAGATGAAAACAGAGTTGTCACATTCATTTTTGAAGCCTTCGACGAACCATGGAAAGGCGGCGAGGGCTCACCCCCTAACGAAATTGAGAAAAACTGGGGTGTCTACAACGAGGATCGTACTCCTAAGGAATCATTTCTCAGGTATCTGGATCATCAGCATACGGGCCGGGAGTAACGCCTTTAAACGAAGATTCAATAATAATCATTTTCCAAAATGACCAGTGTATATTTTCTAATCATTTTCTAACCGCCAACTTCGCTTAACTCGCTTGTACCTGGAGTAACTCGACGGAACTCGACGATACTAACTCTTCGAATTTCAGAAAAATAACTGTATTTTGTTGAAGTACAATAATTTACGAAAATGGGGTATCTCCGAATCCCTGTCGCCCAGCTTTAAAATCGACACTTGAATGGTATTTCGTTGCTATACAACTAGTTGTGAAAAAGTACTGGCGGGAACGGGTGGTTCTCAGCCATCAAACCGGGGTTCGATTCCCCGTAGGGCTATTAAATATATAAGCGCCTGCCATACAGATGCCTGACAGGCGCTTAAACTTATGGCGTTGCCAGTAAAATAGATGTCTATTTCCACTCTTCCATTATAATTTTAATCAATAAAAAAGTTGTAACTTTATGGACTATTGTTCGTATGTAGACCAGTAGTCGTAATACGAATAATAGTCTTTATATAAAGGAAATTTAAATTGGGTATAGCTGAAAGACAAAAAAGGGAGAGAAAGCGCAGAATCGACTCGATTCTGGACGCCGCAGAGAAAGTAATTGACAATAAAGGTATTGCCAATGCTACGATGGATGAGATTGCCAGAGTTGCCGAACTGGGCAAATCAACTATTTATAACTATTTCGACAGCAGGCAGTTGCTTCTTGCGGCCCTCGATCTGAGGGGGACGAAAATTGAGGAAAAGGGCTTTGAAGAAGCTTATGAAGCCGGAAAAAACGGGCTTGAAAGGACATTGAAAATTTGCCGCTTTTACTTTAAATATGCGATGGAAAATCCGGTATGCTTTCAGGCAAAAGTTCAGATGGGCAGAATTTCCCCGGACACATTCGCAAATCTCGGAGACATACCTCTTGGAAAAAAATATATGAAAGCCTTGCGCAGAATTCACAAAATCCTTGCCGATTCGCTGGCTGATGGAGTTCGAGACGGCTCGATTCGCGATGATATTGATCCGCAGAGGATGTCTCTTCTTTTATGGTGCCAATCCAACGGCGTTATTGAGATCATGCAGAACCGAGGAGAGTTCATAGAAGCTGTCAGGAAAATCTCCCCGCAGCAAATCGAGGACGATTTCTTTCAATCCTTGGAATATCAATTGACTGCGCCCGTTGTATCTGTTTCAGATGATAACTTTTGATAAGAGAGAAGGCAGAAGCATCATGATAATCGACATTAAAATAATGCAACTTCGGAAAACAACAAAGAAACGCTCAGGAAGGAAAAACATGAGATCAAAAATCAAATCAATTAGACAGGACAGTATCATTATGGGCAACATATGCAATTCGATGAAGATGATTCTTTTTACTGCTCTGATTACGTTAGGACTCATGGTTACCGCGAGTGCTGAAAGTAATTGGAATTTCACCCTGGGAGCGGGGGTTTACGGGGAAGGCGTTTACAAGGGTTCTGATGATTATTATGTGACGCCTTTGCCGGCATTTAAGGCTACTTATTTAAGCGGTCAGTTCTTATACTCATTTTCGATTCTGGAAGGGATAAGCGCTACATATATGAATCAGAAATATGGTCTGATGAGCACTATAAATGTAAATTTCGGCTATAAACGTGATTCTGAGGAGTTTTCGGTGGTCGGCGTGCCCGTTAAGCACAGTGACAAAACCAGCAGGTTTTTGGAGGGCACACCAAATCTGGAAACCCCGGCTACAATTAGTTTTTCACTGGATTACCTGACACAGGCTGGAATGATTGGAATCAATATCGCATATCATCCGACCAAAATGGAATATGATCGTAATGGATACGAAGATAACACGCGTCATGGGGTTGTGTACTCAATACGTTATATGAATCAATATCAGATCTCCAAACGTTTATCAGTAGCGGGATTAGCCGGTCTGGAATTCATGAACAAGGATTACGCCAGGGCCTGGTATTCAGTTGATTATGAGACTGAATCTTTATCGCTCTTCAAAGCAGATGCCGGATTGCAGGATTTTCAGGCGGCTGTCCAATTCAATTATCTTTTAACAAAGCAAATCGGCATTACCATAGACTGGTTAAATACATTCCTTCTGGCAGATGCCAAAGATAGCCCGTATACACTCGAGAGCCATCAGCAAACGGCCGGTTTACAGCTGTTTTACAATTTTTAAAACATTTCAGGTTATTTAAAGCAATCCGAATCCTATGAAAACAAAACTCTGGATTGTGCGAATATGAAGCGAGTTGTCGATTCCGACGGGAAGGAATAGAGATGAAACAGATATGTATAAAAAAATGGTTGCTGTTATTGTTCTTTATATTCACTCTTTCTCTGCTTCCCTGCCGTCAGCTGCCAGCAGTTGCACCAGACATCAATAAGCGCTTTGAGTCGGAACTCAAAGAACTGCACGAAAAGTACAAATTTCCGGGCGCCACAGCCGCCTACATTTTGCCGGATGGTAGTTTTGAGGTGTTTGCGGTCGGTTTGGCCGATATCGAGCTTGGGATTCCCATGAGTCCGGATTCGCGAATGCTGGCAGCCAGTATCGGCAAGACTTTCGTGGGAGCCGAGGTACTGGCTCTTGTGGAGGATGGCCTTTTGAATCTTGATGTGCCAATATCCAAATGGCTCGGGGATAGAGGCTGGTTTTCACGCCTGCCCAATCATGATAAAATAACTCTGCGCCATCTGCTGAATCATTCATCCGGTCTGGCAAATCATGTGGAGAGTGAGGATTTCATACAATCATTCAATAATAACTGGTGGGCTCCCAATGATCTATTTCTGCCGGAAAAATTGATTGAATTCGTTTTGGATCTGCCGGCTTTGTTTGATGCAGGTGAAGGCTGGTATTACAGCGACACCAATTATATATTGGTCGGCCTTATAATTGAGAAAGTAACGGGGCGCACATACTTTGACGAAATTGAGAGAAGGTTTCTGATACCATTGAATATGAATTTTACTGAACCTTCTGATGATCTGGAGCTCTCCGGTCTTGCCTCCGGATATATATCAGATGAAGGCCCCTTCAATTTACCCCATAAGACCACATCTGAACCGGGCAGATTAGTGTGGAATCCTAAAATCGAATGGACCGGGGGCGGGCTTATCAGCAACCCGGGGGATCTGGTTATCTGGGCCAAAGCCCTTTTTGAGGGCCGCGTTTTTGAGGGTAATTATTTGGATGAGCTTTTAAGGCCGGTTGAGGTCAGTGAAGATGTTCACTATGGTATTGCTGTGGGTATTCACGAGAATGGTCCGCTGGGAAGAAGTTACGGGCATGGCGGCTGGATTCCCGGTTACTGTTCAAGTCTGCGCTATTATCCCGAGCATGGTATCGCGATCGCATTTCAGATTAATACAGATATCGGGATTGTGGATGATTCTACTTCAGTCGTTGAAGATATGGAGATCGGACTGGCCGAAGTAATAATTAACAGCATTGAAAAATAACATGTTAGAGAAATTCATGAGTTATTCGAATTAAGGAAGATATTATGAAGGCAAATAAGCAAAATAAGATATCCCTAAAGTCAATCACGCCATTTCTGATTATTACATTCGGGTTGGCATGGGGAATCCTGGCGCTGTACATATTGCTTCCCGATCAGATGGCCTCAGCGTTCGGTCAACTGAGTGGTCAGCATCCCTTGTTTTATCTGGCGGTTTATGCACCGGCTATTGCCGCATTTATAATTATTACCTGCAAAAAAGGACTTGGCGGGGTCGGACGCTATCTCTCGAGGCTCTTGCTGTGGCGGTGTTCCGGACTATGGTATCTCTTCTTATTCATTGGTATTCCCCTGATCTTTTATGCCGGTTCTGCCCTGAAGGGAAATCTGTTTACGGAACCATTTCCATTTTCCACAGTTAACGCTCTGGTTATAGCGCTATTTTTTTCGATGATCAAGGGGCCTGTCGAGGAGTTTGGCTGGAGGGGTTTTGCACTTCCGCTTTTGCAGCGAAATCTCGCGCCATTTTGGGCGGGGCTTATTCTCGGTATTATATGGGGATTCTGGCATATGCCCGCATTTTTACTGAGTGGAACACAACAAAGCAGCTGGTCTTTCGCTCCATTTTTCGCAGGCACTATTGCAATCAGCCTGATTGCGACTGCTCTTTTTAATATGTCACGCGGTAGTATCCTGCTTGCCGCCCTGTTTCATTTTCAACTAATGAATCCGATCTGGCCTGATGCCCAGCCCTACGATACATATATCCTGGCATGTGCAGCTGTTTTGATTATCTGGTTTAACCGCAAAATGATGTTCGATCGTGAGGGTGCGGTCACCACTATCGTTCCGGCTGGAAATTCCCGCGCTGTTTCGACCGATTTTGAATTCGATACCGGCAAGGCTCGCAGGAACTCGACGGAGAGTAAAAGATAACTGCATAACCGGACGTGGATCAGTTCAGCCGGTGATTTCAATCACCAATTTGAATTAAGTAGCATCTGCGCTTAATTATTATTGATCTCCGGCCTGAAATTCAAGGATGTCTCCCGGCTGGCATTCAAGCGCGGCACAAATTGCATCGAGTGTTGTCAGCCTGATCGCTTTCGCCTTGCCCTGCTTTAAAATCGACAGATTCGACATGGTGATCCCGACTTTTTCCGACAATTGGTTGAGCCGCATCTTTCTTTTAGCCAGCATAACAT
>WJIM01000194.1 GCA_014730285.1 Candidatus Zixiibacteriota bacterium | reverse complement strand
TCATAGTCAGTTACGATCTCTCCGCAGGGAGTGCCGCAGCAGCCGGGATCAGGGGGCGGACTGCCCTCAACAAAAACGTAATTGATCAGATAAACAGCATCGCTGATATTGAGAGACCCATCACTATTGGTATCACCGCATACATGGTCAGCATAGCCAATTGTTGTGGCAAGACACAATAAGCCGAATAGAATTATGGAGATGATTGATATAAATCCGGATTTCATTTCTTTATCCTCCCTTATGGATAAAACTTGGTGAAGCCGATATAGACTTATCAGCTTTGGTTTAAATGCGCGGTCTAAGATCAATTTACAAAAACAGACAAAAAAAGCAATGTTATTTTTGTCTCAGCTCTTATTTGGGTTTAATAAAGAGAATTGGAATGTAATGATAATACAAGGGGCAAAAACAAATGCCCCTAGAATCGAACTGGGGACACGGATGTTCAGTCCGTTTAGATGCCAGCATTATGGCCTTAGAGAACAGCCGTTCACACTACAATATGCCAGAGAGTTTATCCGCTGAAACAGGGCTGTCGATTATTCTCAACACCAGCCGTATGCCAAAGCCCATTAAAATGGAGAAACAAAAATTCACAAGAGTGCCGCCCAAATAATACTTGGCATCATCCTGGGCCTCTTTCTGTCTGAGTATGGACTTTGCAGCAAATATGAGAGCCAGGCCTGTAATCTCATTGGCCAAAATAAAAGTGATGGCGATAAGGTTCTCACACTTCCCTATTATCCGGCCGAGCTTTCGAGCGCCGGGCTCCTGATCCTTTAGACCAACTGCAAGCTTTACGATAAATCCACTTAACAGAAGTGTAATAACATACCCGGAAACCACAATTAAGAACTGCAATTCATCAATGTTATGCATAGCGTCCATTTACCTTCCCGGCATGAATTAAACAGGGTGCGGTCTGAGATGCAAGTCTTTATTCTTTCAAAATGTCATATTCCCTTAATAACGAGATTAAAGCCTCTTCTGCAAATCGAATATCATTAAAGCCCGAAGCTTTGAGGGAGTCGGAAACGGCCTGCTGACTTATGCCCAATTTTTGCGCCGCTCTTTTCTGTTTGCCATATCTTCTATATAATTTCAAGATTGCATTTTGGGATTCTGTTCTGCTATAGCCCCAATTGGCGATTAGATGGGCAAAGGCCGTTACAGCCAGATTAAAACTATCAGAAGCGAAATATAAATTAAAAATATAATATTTATCGATTTTCTTAAGTCGTGTCATCAAATCGCCGGCATCATGGAATATCTGTCCCCCCATTTCGGCAATATCCCTCTTTCTTAAGCCCGTTTCAATTTCGCCTTGTGTGATGACAAATCTGATCCTTAGTGGAAAGAGTTCTTCGTTTAAAGTCCTGCATATTTCAAATGAATCGGATAATCTTTTTGGAATGGCCGCAATCTCATCAATACCACGCATCTTTTTTAAAGGTACTATCAACTTATCCTTAAAATGGCTGTTGGCCTTTTTAAGAATGGTACCAAAACGCGATGATGTCTCTGACCTGTTTGATAATTTTCGTGAGGAGAACAGGTCACCGTATACCAGTGTATATATCTCTTTCTTTCTTTTTTCCATAAGGGTAATTTAATATTTAAATCTGATATCACAAGCATTTTTACTTGTTTTATGCACTATACAAGCATTTTTATCTGTATATATATAATACAAGCATTATTGCTTGTTAATAATTATCGAGCTTGATGGGGTGAATCATTAGCGTCAAATTGATAAAAATGTTATATTATCAGGGAGGAGAGATTAGCAAAATCATAGAAATATGGCGCCCCCCAGAATCGAACTGGGGACACACGGATTTTCAGTCCGTTGCTCTACCAACTGAGCTAGGGCGCCAGTGAATCATCTCTATACAATTTTTTTCGACTCAAGTCAATATCTTTTTAACTTTTTGGCTCCATTTTCCAAAACCATACTCCCCGCGAACCTTTTCAGACATTATACGTTATGAAATTTCAAAGACTGAAGCAACTGAGGGATATTACAGAAATCACATTCGACTATTCCCGATTTTTGCAATTTTGCTCGATTTTTAATGTTTTCAAATCGATTTTTTTGCTTTACATTGCATAAATCAGGACTATATTATGCCGACATATCTAAAAAGGAGTTTAGATGAAACGCTTGAAACTAATCGGCTTAGCTTTAATTGCGACATGCCTTCTCCTGTTTTTTAATGACAACCTGTCAGCCCAGGATTATAAGATCGGTCCCGAGGATGTTTTGCAGATATCCTTCTGGCAGGATCCCAGCTTGAATCAGACAGTAACTGTACGTCAGGACGGCAAGATTACTCTATCGGTTATCGGCGAAATCACCGCTGCGGGGCTCACCCCCACAGAACTGGCCTCGAAGATTGGCGATCAGGTATCAAGATATAACAAGCAGATTTCACAGGCTACTGTGGAAGTACTCCGTTATAACTCACAGAAAGTATTTATTTCCGGCCAGGTATTAAATCCCGGTAAATATTCCTTCGAGGAGATGCCCAATGTATGGGAACTAATTAAAGAAGCGGGGGGAATTACCGAACTGGGCGATTTATCCAATATAGTTATCATCCGAGGTTCGGTTAATAAGGGCGAGATCGTTCATGTCAACTTATCGAATCTTATAGCCGAGGGCGATCCCGGCAAATATCCCGAATTATATCCGGAGGATATTGTGGAGGTCAAACGGGCGCCTTCTGATTCAGGTCCCGGTCTTCCCTCGCATGCGGCTACCGAGCGCAAAAATTTAGTTTATGTTATTGGCAGAGTGGGCACTCCCGGAGCGATTTCTCTGGAGGAGAATATGGACTGCCTCGATGCTATCGCGCTGGCGGGCGGCCCTACCCCGGATGCCGATCTCGGAAAAGTTAAAATTTTTAACAAACAAGATCCCTACTCGAATGTTATAATAGTTGATATAAAGAAACGTTCCGAGAAGGGCACTCCGCCCCGTTACAAGCTTCGTCCCGAGGATACGATCCTCATACCGCCGGATGAGGGCGGTTTCTGGGGCACATGGGGGCGAATCAGGGATTTCGTGGCAATTTTCGGAACGGTGGTATCAACGTATTTACTAATAGACAGGTTCTCGGAATAATATGACAGATCCAAATTTACAGGAAAGACAGATCAACCTGCGTGAAATATGGCAGGTTGTGGTTAAACGTAAATGGCTTTTAATTCTTCCCCTGCTGCTGGTGATTGCTATCAGCTACGCCGGAAGCTATTTGATGAGCCCAAAATACGAATCCAGTGCGGTTATACTAACGACACAGAGCAGTCTGGTTTCGGGCGAGCTGGCCCGTGTTATCCCGGGCGATTACGGCAACAATTACCGTAAGAGCGACCGGCAGATCAGCCGTGAGATGAACGAGACGCGCGGTCTGGTAACCTCGGGAGTACATCTGGCAAAGCTCATAAGCCGCCTGAATCTTGACGAGGATCCTGAGATCCTGCAGAAAGCGGCCGAGATGAGGGAGAATGTTCCCAATGTCTCAGCCGAGGAATTAATCTACCGCGCCCTGATCGAAGATTTACGTAACCGTATCAGCGTAGGCTTTATAAGCGAAAATATGATTCGCATTTCCGCCCAGCACCAGGATCCGATTATGGCGCGCGATCTGGCGCAGACGCTGGCCGAAGTCTACGTCGATGAAAAGCTGCAGGCCGATCTTCTGGCGGTCAGGAAAAATCTGGAATTCTCTAATACCCAGGCCCAGATCTATAAGAAGGAGTTACAGGAAAAAGAGGAAGAGCTGGCCGAATTCAAGCGTAATTATCAAAAATCAACTATCGACCGCGGCCTTACCACTCAGGAAAATCTGAAGGATATCGAATCCGAGCTGGATCGAATCAAGCTGGTGGACAAGGTCGAGTCCAACGACAGGATAAATTTCCTCGAGGAGCAGTTGAGCTCCAAAGGCATTGACCCAGCCGATGTCAAAACTCCCCCTGAGCTGGATGTGAAAAAGCGGATTCTTCTGGACCGAACCACGAATTTGGCGGAGTTGATGGAGAAGTACACCTGGCGCGATCCCAAGGTTAATATGCACAGGCGTATGGTTGA
>WJIM01000193.1 GCA_014730285.1 Candidatus Zixiibacteriota bacterium | reverse complement strand
GTCCTATGGGGACAATTTGTTCCAAATTTAAAATGCGAAAGAGGGGAATCGAACCCCTATGGCCTCTCGGCCACTGGATCCTAAGTCCAGCGCGTCTACCAATTCCGCCACTTTCGCAAAAAACGGTCGAATTTCAACGGGGCAATATATAAAAATAGGCCATAACGGGCAAGGTTTTTCAGTTTTTGGAGGGAGAATGTGATATTGGGGATAAGGGCTTCAAGCCTAATTGTAGGGCATGATCCCAGTGATCATGCCTATTGGATATCTGACGATTGCGGCAGGAAGGGATTCCATCCGCCGTTTGAAAGTGGGTGCACGCCCAAATCCGCTTTGGTCATGATGATCATCTTTGTTTGAACACCACCCTTATTTCGGGCGGATATTCATCATTTTCCCAGTCTGAATTGATATAGGATGAGGGTTCACATCCTTGAGGATCATGATAGCTCAGGTCACAACTCACACTATACAGATAGATTTCAGTAATCCTTTCCACAGCCTCTACACCATAATTTGAAAATTCTATCCCTGTTTCCAAAACGCCGGAAACAAGGGAGACATTTTCCAATCCCAGAATAACATCCTTGTCCCAGCTTGACATATCCGGCCAGTACATTCTTTTCTTAAAATAAAAAACAATACTATTTAGCATCTCACCGGATTCAGAAATCTCGATTTGTATATCAAAATAATCCGTTGTATAAAATACTTCATCGATAATTGTATCATAAATATTGCATTCCAAATTATCCCATGCAAAATCCGAATCACCTATATAGGATAATCCCAGCGGTGCTCCGCTACAAACAGTGTCATTGTCATATGACATGCAGTGATATCCTTCAATAATGACATCAATTTGATTACAAAGTCCTATCATTTCCACGATATTCGAACTGTTAGTAATTCTGAAAAACACAGCATTACTGCTTTCATAATCATTTCCGACACATATATTTCCCGATTCTGTATTTGCTGGAACCTTTATATAAATCAATGTGTCGGTCCAACTATCGATCTCTGCTTCAACATCGCCAAAATAAACCGAACCAGGGGTTGATCCGAAATACCTGCCATGAATCGCAATTTTCTGGCCGACGATCCCGCTGTCCGGCTCAACCGAGGTTATGGTCATGTGCAACAATTTGAAAAATACCGAATTGCTCTCAAGGTCATTGGCAGTTACAATGATATCGCTGGAATCTGCACCCGGTGGTACGGTTGTCAGGATTAAAGTGTCATTGAATTCATCCGGCACAATTTCCATGTCTCCAAATAGAATCTCAATCTCCTCGGCCCCATAAAACGACCCATAAATCTCTATCTGTTCATCATAAGTCGCACTATCCGGGATAATCTCCCTGATATGTAATTGTTCTACCTGAAATGAGAGAGCATTGCTGGTTGCTCCGCTAACCTCGACCATCAGATTGCCGGAATTTGCATTATAAGGAACCTCTGTTATTATCAGGGTATCGAACCAACTTATAATCTCGCCCTCAGCATCCTGAAATCTGACTGAGCCCGGCAAATCTCCAAACTTGTATCCATGAATCTCAACTTCAGTACCGGGAATTGCACGATTTGGGATTATTCGTGTAATGGTCATCCTGTCAATGGCGAATCCATGTAGATTTGAGACTTTACCCTGTGATTGCACCTCAATATTGCATGATATAGCGTTCTCGGGCACAATCGCCTTTATCTGATTTGATGACCACGAGACAATCTCCGCTTCCAACGAATCGAAAAGTACAGTTCCTTGATTCGGTCCGAATCCGGAGCCGTTGATCGTGACTTCATGTCCGGGAAGGCCGTGATCCGGTAATATCGATTCTATTTGCATCGCCTCTACGATGAAATAGATGGAGTCCTTTTCATCAGAGCCTTTGGATGAAATATGCACATAACATGGTGTGTTGATCTGCTTCGGGACATCCGCTTTTATCAGGCTATCCGACCAGTATGGCACATAAGGTGCACGTTCATCGAATAAAATCGATCCAACATCCTCCCCAAAATTCTCGCCTCGAATCTCAACTCTGGTTTGGACCGGACCTCTTTCAGGGGAAGTCGAGGCAATCTTAGCCGCAGGAATCTCCTCAGGCCCGGAGGATTTGTCCGAACAGTTTTGACCTATTATAAAAAGAAAAAGGACAGCCAAAATCCGATACAAAATTGAATATATTGACCTATGCATAATTTATTGCTCACTCCTGCCAGAAAACTACTTTCAATATTGCCGGAACATCTTCATTTGACCAGTCCGTATCGAGATACTCAAAGGAAGTTTCATCGTTATTAAAAACGTCATTCTCAGACTCCCAATATTCGATTGAATCTGCAATCTGTCTAACTGCAATTCCCTCTATTGAGTATGTTACTGATATGATATTGCTGTCGATTTCTGATATTTGAAGACTTTTAAGATGCAGTATTTGGCCGCCATATCTGTAAACTAATCCGTAATCTTCACCTGAGTAAGAGTGTTTAGCAAATAGACTATCAATGCGGGTTCCATCCTCATTAAGCCAGGCATAGATATTTCTTGAAGAAGAGCTATAGGGCGGCTCACTAGATGACCAGCTCGTCGAATCTGCAAAATATCTAAAATGCCAATTGCTGCTTGAGTCAGCATTGTAAATAGAAACGCCAAGAGTCTTTTCTTTCCACACGCTATCACAATAATCAAACCAGCAATCGTTGAACACATGATATCCTTGCAATGTCACTGATACTGAATTTGTTCTTTGAAGGATCTGGAATATATCGGATGCTTCAACTATCTCAAATGACATAGCATTGCTTGTTTCGAATTGATTTGATACCGAGATTTCATATAGCCCTAAACCCTCCGACACTCTTGCATAAATCAACGTATCTGTCCAACCATCAATTGCCGCTTCAATATCACCGAAATAGACTGATCCCGGATTATTCCCAAAATACCTACCATGAATCGCAATTTTCTGGCCGACGATCCCGCTGTCCGGCTCAACCGAGGTTATGGTCATGTGCAACACTTTGAAAAATACCGAATTGCTCTCAAGGTCATTGGCAGTTACAATGATATGGCTGGAATCTACACCCGGCGGCACGGTTGTCAGGATTAAGGTGTCATTGAATTCATCCGACTGAACTTCTGAATCTCCAAATAGAATGTCAATCTCATCCGCACCATAGAACGAACCATGAATCTCTATCTGTTCATCATAAGTCGCACTATCCGGGATAATCTCTCTGATATGTAATTGTTCTACCTGAAATGAGAGAGCATTGCTGGTGGCACCGCCAAATTCAACCACAAGATCACCGGGGCTGGCGCTGTAGGGAACCTCTGTTATTATCAAAGTATCTGTCCAATTGATTATTTCCCCATTAGCATCCTGAAACCTGACCGAACCCGGTAAACTGCCGAATTTGTATCCATGTATCTCAATCTCAGTGCCGGGAATTGCGCGATTTGGTATTATTTTCGTTATGGTCATTCTATCAATCGCGAATCCATGGAGATTAGACACTCTACCCTGTGATTGCACCTCAATATTGCAGGATGTGGCATTTTCCGGAACTAAGACTACGATATCATAAAATGACCATGTGATAATCTCTGCTTCAAGCGAATCAAACAGCACGGTTCCTGTTAACGAGCCGAATCCGGAGCCATTAATTGTGATCTCATATCCAGGAAGACCGTGATCCGGTACTATCGATTCTATTTGCATGGCCTCTACAATGAAATGAATTGAGTCCATTTCCTCAGAGCTTTTTGATGAAATATGCACATAGCATGGCTCTTTAAGCTCTTCAGGAACATCAGCTTTGATTAAAGTGTCTGACCAGAGCGCAACATAGGGCGATTTATCCTTAAAAACAATCGAGCCGATATCCTCTCCAAAATTCTCGCCTCGAATCTCAACTCTGGTCTGGACCGGCCCTCGCTCAGGCGAAATAGATGCAATCCTGGCCACAGGAATCTGCTTTGGCCCTGAGGACTTGTCCGAACAGGCAACAATTACTATTATAGCCGCGAAAAGCAGTACGAAGAGGACGGGGCCTATCCAAAAACATGCGTGGCGTCGCATATTCACCATCCTTTATATGTGTGTCCGATGCCCGTCAATAATAACATAAACGATAAAATCTATTATGCAATAAAAAAAATTGGTAGCCCGCCGCTTTAGCAGTGAGTTTCTAACTGCCGATGCTTCATCCCATCTCTGAAGAGATTGGGCACCCAATTATGAACTGCAGGTCAAATCTCTGTGAGATTTGACAATGTCAAAAGTCACAGACTTTTGACCTACATTTTATTCACCGGGCTCAGGGGTGA
Source organism: Candidatus Zixiibacteriota bacterium (assembly GCA_014730285.1). Lineage (GTDB taxonomy): Bacteria > Zixibacteria > MSB-5A5 > JAABVY01 > JAABVY01 > JAABVY01. The sequence continues at coordinate 2,378 of WJIM01000193.1, read as the reverse complement.
TACGCCTAGCACGATGGTCAAAAAAATACCCCCGCAAATTGCGGGGGCATTCAAATACAATATGAATTTTATACTCAGGCAGTGATCGGTTTTAACAGTTCATGTATCTTGGTCTTGAGTTCATCCAGATCGCCCGACTTGGTGACATAAGCATCAGCCAGCCAGGATGTGAACTCGTTCTTGTAATGAGAGTAGGCAGAGTTTAGTATTACCGGCTTGTCCTTGCGCAGTTCCTTGAGTTTTTGAAGTACCTCCAGACCCTCCATGCCGCCCAGTTTGATATCGAGTATCACCAGGTCGGGCTCGAAGGAACCGGCCATGCTGAGCGCCGACGGTCCGTCGCTGGCCACCTCAACACTATACCCCTCATCTTCAAGCTCCATACGATAGAGATCGAGAAGATGAGGCTCGTCCTCAACAACTAATACCCTGGACATCTTATAACTCCTTCCCCAGCTTTTCATCTTTGCACGGAAGGTTTATCGTGAAAACTGTGCCCTTTTCAGGTTCGGAGGTCACGATTATATTTCCGCCGTGATCATCTATGATTTTCTTGGAAACCGGAAGCCCCAATCCGGTTCCGTTTCTCTTATTCGTAAAAAACGGTGTATACAGATTTTCGATCACATCATTATCCATTCCGCATCCGGTATCCTCAATCCGCAGATATACGAAATCCCCTTTACGTCCGGTCTTGATTCTTATCTTCCCGCCTTTGGCCATAGCCTCGGCGGCATTGTGTATCAGGTTGTAAAGCACCTGCTTCAGACGATCCTTGTCCGACAGCAATTCGAGCTTGTTGGGATGAAAATCGGTCTCGAAATTGATGTTCTGGTATTTGAGTTTACCTTTTTCCAGACGTAATGTTTCAGTTATTATCTGGTTAAGATCATTCTGTTCAAGATTTAACTGAGATTTTTGAGAATAATCAAGCATTTCTTTGCAAATTCTTTCGAGCCGCATAATCTCGTCATGAATAGTCCTGGCGCTGTGCAGATCGACCTCACCTTTCTCGGCCTTGCGGCGTACCCGGTCGGCATATCCGCCTATGGTAATCAGGGGCGTCTTGATCTCGTGCGCAACCGTGGTCGCCAGCCGTCCCAGATCGGCCAGACGTTCCGATTTCACCAGATATTTCTGGTTGTCCATCAGAAGCGAATGTATATGCTGAAGCTCGGCGAACCTCACCTCGAGCTTGTTCTGAAGGATGGCATTTTCGATCTTTGAGGCCGCCTGGTTGGCCAGGGTCTCGAGCGTGGCGATATCCTCAGAGGTTATCGGCCTGCGGTTAATCGAATTGTCGACCAGTATCACTCCCAGCGCCTGTCCCTCATAGATCAGGGGAATAGCCGCGAAGGGGGTGTCCTTCATTATGGATTTCAGGCCCGGATCGACAACAATATCGCCCTCATAGCTCTCCACCAAATAAGATTTCTTCTCCATAATTGTCTTGGGGAGGATGCCCTGGTCCGGACGCATTGGAATCGAAATCTTCTCAATCGCCTCTGTGAGGCGGTTGTCCGGGATATCGGACCCGTTTAATATGCGTTCGATCAGATCATCGAATGTCAGTCTCTGGCTGGATATATGGCTCCAGACTCTGGGCGCCTCGGCATGCTCCAGATGCCCCAGACCGATCTGGCCGTCAATCGTCCTGGTTGCCGAATTGACAAGAAAAACCATTCCGCGGTTAAATCCGAAAGCCTCGCCCGAGGTAACTCCGGTTAGCGTTATCAGCATGACCTTTTTGAGATCCTGAGTCTTTAGAAGCGCCTCGGAAACGGATTTCAACACCGCCAGCTCCTCGACCTTTTTCTGCAGGGAATGGGTGATTGAAACCAGCTCGGTATCATAATCCACAAGCTGTCCCAAAAGCCTGTGCAGGGTCAGTGTCAGCAGTTTGTCGGATTTGCGCCGTCCGGTGGAACGTCGAATCGCCTCATCGAAGACAGGGCATTTCAAGCAGCGGGCAATAGTCTCCCGTAAGGAGAGAGTTAGCTCCTCCTGGTCGAATCTATCCGGCTGAAATACCCAGCAGAGCTCATCGGTGCCCTGTTGGTGCTGGCAATGAATTTCCTGTGTTCTTTCTTTCATGGCGCGCTCCTCATATACAATCTAACACACCTCATTTTCTGGTCAAATGTTTTTTCCATTTGACAGATGTAAGATTACGATTATTCTTAGGAGCCATGAAGATAAGTACGAAAAATCTGGCTTCTATAATTAAAAACGCTCTTACCGAGGATATTGGTTCCGGAGATATTACCACCGAGGCGGTTATTTCCGATGATAAGTCCGCGAAAGGCGTGATTAAAGCCAAACAGGAGGGAGTTATTTTCGGCCATCAGGCAGCACGCGCTGTTTATAACCGTCTGGAT
>WJIM01000192.1 GCA_014730285.1 Candidatus Zixiibacteriota bacterium | reverse complement strand
TCCCAATGGCGGCCATGTCCGCGATGATATGTGGTACCGTGGAGATAACACACCCCGTCCTTATGTTGCGGGTGAACCGGTGGAACAGGGCATTATCGAAAGGCGCGATCAGCTCCTGGATATAATGATGAACCACAGCACGAAAGTGGCGGCATCTTTAACCGGAGACGAGCACAATTACAGTTTGCTGCGTGTTCATGAGGGCCTTCCGATTTATCCCGATGGTTACAGCGGCAAAAAGCTCACCAAATTCCATTCCTTTTGGCATATAAACAACGGCGCTGCCGGAGCGCCCTATTACGGACGCGAGGACACCCCCTGGGCCGATTATGTTGAGAAGTTTTCCACACAAAATGCTCTGGTGCTTTTCCATGTCCACGGTAAAAAGATTAAGGTCGAAGTAATAAATCCCGACACCCTGGAAAAGATCGATGAGTTCGAGATTTAATTGCCTGAAGCGCGCTTGCAACATCTTTTCTCAATCGGCGTAATCATATATTGTTTGGAAACCAACCGGAGGATATATGAAGAGAACGCTGATCTCAACTTTGATTTTTTTCACGGCCTGCCTGTCATTGGCCTTGGCGCAGGACAAGGAAAAGGGATACCGTTACTATCAACTGCAGGCGATCGAGGCTTATCAGAATCAGAATTTGAATGGCTTCATCGAAAATACCGAGAAGGCTTTGGAGTACAATCCCCACAGCTCTGCCATGATGTACAACCTGGCCTGCGGATATGCTCTCACTAATAAGGTCGATACCTCGCTTGCCATTCTGAAAAAGCTCGCGCAGATGGGAATCGACTTTGGTGTTGCGGATGATCCCGATCTGGAAGCGGTTCGGCAAAGCCCCGGATACAATCTACTACTTGATATTTACGATGAAACCTTAAAACCGATAAACACAAGCACAATTCTTCACCAATTTCCCCAAATAGACCTCCTGCCGGAAGGCATTGCCATTGATCCAAAAAGCGGCAGGCTGTTTTTTGGCAGTATGCGTTACGGTACTATTTATGAGGTTGTCGATGGCGGCCTCCTGCGATTTGCAAAGCTGGAAAGCGACATACCCCTGGCCTGTCTTGGAATGAAAGCCGACACCGTGCGAAATATCCTCTGGGCAGTCGGAAGTTCATTTGATTATGTCGAAAGATTTGAGGAAGAAGATGACGGCACCTCAGGAGTATTCGGTTTCGACCTTGAGACGGGCGAAATTATCAGAAAAGTCGTCTTTCCCAGCAAAGATCCTCGTTTCAGGCTTAATGATCTGGCCGTAAGCAGCAATGGCGACATATATCTTTCCGGAGCCGGCGCCTATGTTTTAAGAAAGGACACTGACAATATCGACACGCTGATTTCCAGCGGCAAAATGCTTGGCTCAAACGGTATCACACTCTCTGCGGATGAGGAAACCTTATTAGTATCTGATTATGCAGGCGGAATTGCGGCAGTGGATTTGGCTGACAACAGCGTAACCGAAATCAAGATCCCGAATGATAATTCGGTGTACGGCATTGACGGTATGTATTACTATGACGGTTCATTGATCGCAATCCAGAACACCTTTAATCCATGGCGAGTTTCGCAATTTTACTTAAATTATAATTTCACCGCTATCGACAGCATGACAATCCTCGAGCAGAAAAATCCGGATGCATTGGAAGCATTCACCGGCACGATTTCCGGCGATGATTTCATCTACATAGGGCACGGCAATCAATCAGTGGAAATACCGGATTATATACCACCACATATCAGAAGGGATATTGGCTCAACTATCATAATGCAGACCTCATTGAAATAACGCCCAATGCCGGATATACAAAAGCCCGCCTGTACAGGCGGGCTTTTTGGAAGGCTGCTAACCGGAGATATTAGGCACTGGGTTATCTCCGATTGACTTTATTTATCGCCGTCCTCCCCCTCTTCAAAATCTAAGGCAGCCGAGTTGATACAATACCGCAAACCGGTGGGCTGAGGCCCGTCATTGAAAACATGTCCCAGATGCGCTCCGCAATTTGAGCAGACGACTTCTTCCCGAACCATTCCCAGGCTTCTGTCGGTTTCCTGCTGCACATCCTCATTTGCAATCGGAGCATAAAAACTCGGCCATCCGGACCCGGACTTGAACTTGGTTTTCGAGTCAAAAAGCTCATTGCCGCATACAACGCATTTATATACACCATCCTCATACAAGTCGTTATATTTACCGCTAAACGGCCTCTCGGTACCATTTTTCTGAGTGACCTCGTATTGCAGCGGAGTCAGAGCCGCCTTTAATTTCTCATCCGATTTTACGGTTTTATCTGCCATGTTGTTCTCCTCCTCACATGTAATTTCAATCTTGTCGCCCGAACTTTTTTCTCCCTGGCCCATAAGGATACCATCAGAACCTATAGTCAGGAAAGTACCGATTGCACCAATGGCCAAAACCCCCAACAGTATTTTGGTTTTAATAGATTTCATACACACCTCTACTCGGAAAGCGCTTTAAAAGCTGATTCCAATTTCCGTGAAATCGTATTTGCCCCGATTATTTAACAAAAATGCTTCGAGACAGTTCCTTTAATGCTTTTGGAGAGGATATTGGCGATGCGGTAAACTATAGCCCGGCAATGTATTAATTGCCGGGCTGAACTGTCTGACTTTGTGTAGCAGGATTTACTCGAAAGTGAGTACTCCCAATGTCTGCGGATCGGCGCCTATCGGCAGCATCCAGTCGGCCGAGGTATCCAGGCGCTTCTGTTTGCGTCGGAAATTAAGATGCCAGTCTTTATTCGTGGAAAGCTCTGCCCCCAGTTGAGCAGCCGGGATACGCGCTTCAATCGACCAGAAATCCGCCGACTTCGCAACTACCACTTCATAATCGCCGTCCCAATTCGTGTTATAATTCATCCAGCCGTCCTCGCCGCGCCAGATTTTGCAATCATAGGCCGCGCCCGAAGCTCCGATATAAATCTGATAAACAGTATCGACCGCCGGATCGGGCTGGAAGAAGAATCCGATACAATCCTCGCTGTAAACCGGACCGTCATGCTCGGAAGCGGTAGCAACCATCGAATCCATGTTCATCTCGGTGCATTTGGCTGCTATATAGAAATTGTCATTGTCGTAAGCAAAATAGAAGCTGGTTGGATCGGCCTGCATACTCTCGCCTTCCGGATCAAAGAATACCGTCTCCGGCTCTCCCCAGAAGCTCTCGGTAATTCGGCCGTCAATATTCGGCTTTGAATCGGCGGGCTTGCAGACTGCCTCGCGTGCAACCCATAAATCCTTTTTTGCAGGCACGGTTTTCCCTTCTTTATAGGTAAACTCAAAAGATGCTGTCGGCAGAGGATACAACTTACCTGTGTTCTCGAGCTCAAATTCAACCGTCTTCAGCTCTCCTGCCTTCATCTCAATTGGAAGAACCGATGGCTCGACTTTCCAATTCGCGGGTATATCCCAGATTACAGAATCAAAAATATCAAAGCGCGTTAGATCATTATGGAGCGCAACCACAGCTTTTGCATTGCTCACATCGAAATCATCCCCGACAATTACAGGCTCGGAGAAAGTCAGCCCAAGATGTTTTATCGGATCAAAGGTCAGCTTATCAATCGCCAGGGTTTCATCCCAGGGATACACACTTGCGGACTTGATTGGAGTGATATGAATATTGTCATCATCAACTGTCACCCACATATAATGATATCCAAGATCGGAGGCGGCTTCATGTGTTGCTGCCCCGGAGCTGCCTACCCCGGTGTAAACCACGCCATCATACTCCTCAACGAAGTATTCATGGTAATGGCCGGTGAAGACAGCATCGATATCATATTTTTTGAATAATTCATGAAATGCATTCGAATTGCCGTTGGTCAGGCTTTCGATCCAGTCCGGCTTGTGATAAAAGGCCATAATATACCTGGCATCCTCATTGGCCTCAAGATCGCTCTCAAGCCATTCCAACTGTTCCTCAAGATATTCCTCACCGAAATTCCAGAGACTGAGATCGAGCATCACAAAATGGATTCCATCCCGGTCAAACGAATAGTAAGGTTCTCCTACCCTTTTCCGGTAGATATCCTCCGACATATCCGACCAGATATCATGATTGCCCGGAGTCATATAATAATCCGCTTCCAGCGAATCCACTATTTCGAAGTATTCATCCCACTCGCCATTGATGCGCTCCTCATCATCAACATAACCCTCGATATAATCCCCTACCGAAAGCACGAAATCGGGATGCAGGAGGTTTATCTCCTTTACGATTGATCCGTGCACACCCTCGACATGGCCGCCCGTGC
>WJIM01000191.1 GCA_014730285.1 Candidatus Zixiibacteriota bacterium | reverse complement strand
GAATAGGATCGTCCCAGATCGATATCGAATTTTTGCGCCGCCAGGTAGGCCATACCCGGTCCCGGTTTCCTGAGGTCGGTTTCACGGCGGTACTGCTCCAGCTTGGCCTCAGGATGGAAGGGGCAGAAGAAGAAAGCGTCCGGCACCTCCCCCATCATACGCATCTGGCTGAAAACAGCCCGATTCAAATCCTCCACCCGCTCTTCGGTCAGATAGCCGCGGGCAACCCCGGACTGGTTGGACAGGACTATGAGAAGAAAACCTTTGCGTCTCAGAAGACTCATGGCCTTAATCGCATTAGGCCAGACCTTAATCTGCTTCTCGTTCAGGAGGAAATTCACCTCTTCGATAAGCGTACCGTCACGATCCAGAAACACAGCCGGTTTTTTCATATCAGACCAAAAATCTTTCGACCCTGGATATAATCATCTCGGGAGTCATGTTAAGGAAGCAGTATTGTTTGTCTCGAAAACAGGGGCGCCCTCCGTGCAGAGAACAGGGAGAGCATTTTTCATCGGTAGTAATTGCAGTCGAATCTCTGCCCAGAGGCGCAAAACCCAGCACCGGGTGAGTCGGTCCGAAAAGACCGGCGGTCGGTACACCAAGTCCGGCCGAAAGGTGCATGATGCCAGAGTCGTTGGAAATCGTCAGTCCGGCATTTTTAATTATACCCGCAAGCTGTTTCAATTCTATCCCTATTCCGAATTCAAGTACACCCAGTGACTTTAACTTATCAAAAAGGTTGAGATAACCGAAATGTTCCTGCTCAATGACAAGTATTTTATATTGGTACTTACTGCTGATGATCTCCGCCAGCTTGGCGAACTGCTCTATGGGATAATGTTTGGTCGGATGGGATGCCCCTACAGCGAGGACTACAAATCGGCCGGATTCAAAATCGATGCCATTAATATAATCCGCCGCCTTTTGTTTCGATTCCTCCGGCACCGATAGACGCGGTATTCTGTCGGTGCAGATCACCATCAGATCGTCCAGAAGCGAGAGATATTTTTCGGCGGTGTGTTTGCCGCCTGACTTTCGGCGAAACCATACCGCAATCTGCCGTGCCAGACGGTTCTTCTTATAGGTCAACTTCTCGGGCGCTTTTAGATTTTTTGTAATTATACGGCTGCGGATATTTTTATGTAAGTCCAGAACAAGATCGAAATCGTATGGCAGCTCTTTTACGGTGTTCTTCAAATCGCCGAGCTTATCATCCTCGCCGGGAATATCATAGCCAATGATATCCTCTACGGCAGAAAACATGTCTAAAACTGGACGATACATCTCCTTCGTAAAATATGTTATTCGGGTCTGAGGAAAATTGTTTTTTAATGCTCTCGTGACCGGCTCGGTCAGAATAATATCGCCCAGAGACGAGAGCCTGATTATACCGATACTATGCATGCGAGAAAATTATGGCAAGGACTCCGATTATCAAAGTATAAATTCCGAAATATGCGAACTTCCCTGCAATAACGACCTTTCTTAGGATTATCAAACAGATATATCCCGATACAAAAGCGGCGATCATACCCGGAATATAGACCAAAATCTCGCTCCATTGTATGGACATATCAAGGGCATCCTTAAGCTGCAATAAAAATGCTCCAAAGATCGCCGGAAGCGAAAGCAAAAACGAAAAATTGAAGGCGGTCTTTTTATCCACCCCCAGAAACATGCCGGTCGAAATCGTCGAGCCGGAGCGAGAGATGCCCGGCAGAATCGCAACTGCCTGGGCAATGCCTATCAGGATACTGTCGCTTAGCTTTAAATCAGCCCGTCTCGGCTTTGCAAGGAGAGTCAGGAAAAGCACAGCGGTAGTAACAAGCAGCATGATACCTGTCAGGAAAACAGACGAGAAGGCTTTCTCTATCTGATCCTTCAAAAGCAGGCCCACCACTACAGCGGGGATAGTACCGATTATGATCAGGAGCAAATATTTGGACCAGAATATATCTTCCTCGGTTCGGGATTTTGCAAAAATATATCGCAGAGGTGAGACGATTATCAGTATAATCTGCCGGAAGAAAAATACGAAAACAGCCAGGAAGGTGGCAAAATGCAGGAAGACCTCAAAAGTGATATCTTCCGAAGCGAGCCCGAAAAGCGCCCCTCCCAGAACCAGATGGCCTGAGGAGGAGATCGGCAGAAATTCGGTCAGCCCCTGAATCAGGCCCAGTATTACAGATTGCAGTATATCCATAAAAAAAGCCCCCTCCCGGGGGCGTAAGTTCTATATTATATTCCGAACGACACCCCGCCAACAAAGCCCTCATCGAGTTCGCCGCCGGGAATTATAACTTCTCCAAAGAAGCCGAAATATTGAGTTATATCGAATTTCGCTCCGAATCCAAAGCCAAACTCAAACTCGGTATCTGAGGCGCCATTGGAAATCCTGTCGAATCTCAAATTAAGCCTGAAAAACGGCGAGAGGATCTGGCCGCCTTCAAACTCCAGAGGATATGAGATGATTGTATTGCTTCCAAACATCAGGAAAGTATAGTCTTCCCGAAGATTATAATATTCAATTCCGCCACCGGTCGAAAGATCAACCGGATCGCCATATTCGGTATCGAGAAATTGATATAGAAGCTGACCTGCGATGCTTAATCCGGTATGATCGTCTCCGCCGTCAACATCGACATTGACAAATCCAAGCTTGCCGCCGATTTCGAGTTCATCCATAACACCAATCCTGATAAATCCACCCAAACCCATCATATCGCTTGCCACGGAAAATCCTCCACCGATATGGACTTCATCGGATTCAACCACCCGTGCATCCGAAAGCTGGCTCATAAAAAACTGCGCTGAAACAGTAGTGCTTAGCCCCATCACAAATATCACGGACAGAGCCGCAATCAAAACCTTTTTCATACATACACTCCTTTTACCGTAATCCAAAATATTATCCGCTAAAGATATAACTCTTCCCTTCCATGTCAATATTTTAACTTCATTTTACTTTGGCATTCTAACGTTGTTTCATAAAACAATTAGGCAATTCGGTATATGTTCCCGAAAGCTGTTATTTTGATGTACAAATGCCCCGGATTCTTTCAATAAATTGTTTGACAAACCGTAAAGCCAGGCTATATTGTTCGCTTTTTGAGGAGCATATTATGGCTACTGTATCAGATTTTGATCTGGAAGAATATAAAGAGAAAATCGAGAAGCTGAGAGGTTATCTTTGACCTCGATTCACGCCTCAAAAAAATCTCCGAATTAGAGAAAAAGTCCACTGCCGATGACTTCTGGGATGACCAGGAACGCGCCCAGGCTATACTCAAACGACTTAAAATCGAAAAAGACTGGATCGAAGCGGTCGAGAATATCGAATCCGGATACGAGGATTTGACCGTCTTAAAGGAGTTGGTGGATGAGTCCGAACATTCCGAGGAAGCAGTCAGAGAATTTACCGAGACTGCTGAAAAATTCGAGAAAAGGTTATCCGACCTCGAACTTCGAACATTTTTGTCCGAGCCGGATGATATGCGTGACGCCATCGTCTCGATCCATCCCGGTGCGGGCGGAACAGAATCAACCGACTGGGCCTCGATGCTGCATCGTATGTACATGCGTTACGCCGATAAAAAGGGCTTCCAGACCGATTTGATCGATTACCAGCCCGGAGATGAGGCCGGGATCAAATCCTCAACTTTCGAGGTAAAGGGCGACTATGCTTACGGTTACCTCAAGTCCGAGTCAGGAGTCCATCGGCTGGTACGGATTTCACCCTTCGACGCCAATAAGCGGCGGCATACTTCATTCGCCTCGGTTTTCGTGTATCCCTTAATCGAGAGCAATATTGATGTGGATATTAAGGATGATGATATCCGGATAGATACCTTCCGGGCCTCCGGCGCGGGCGGACAACATGTCAACAAAGTCTCCTCCGCTGTGCGTATAACTCATCTCGAAAGCGGGATTGTGGTTAGCTGCCAGTCACAGCGGTCGCAGTTGAAAAATAAGGAATCGGCCATGAAGGTGCTTCGGGCGCGCTTATATCAGCTTTATAAGGAAAAAGAGGACGCCAAGCGCGAGAAGGCTGAATCGCAGAAAAAGAAGATTGAATGGGGATCGCAGATACGGTCCTATGTTTTTCATCCGTACAATCTCGTCAAGGATCATCGCACGGATCATAATACCTCCAACGCCGAGGCGGTTATGGAGGGTGAACTTGACGAATTTATTAATGCTTACTTAACGACAAAGTGAGGTATTAAAATGAGCATCCTGGATAAGCTTCAGGAAAAAGCAAAAGGACTGGGCAAACATATAGTTCTGCCCGAAGGTGACGACCCGCGTACAATAGAGGCCGCCAAAACTATCATAGATGAAGGTATTGCAAAACTTACGATTCTGGGCACTCCCAAAATTATCGAGGGGCATGCCAAAGAGGTCGGATTCGATCTCTCCTCGGTTAAAACTATCGAGCCTTCATCCGCCGATGATCTGGATCGATATGCCGATGAGTTCGTGAAACTGCGCGCCAGGAAGGGCGTTACCAAAGAGCAGGCTCTTGCCAAAATGAAAGAGGTGCTGTATTTCGGTGATATGATCGTGCATATG
>WJIM01000190.1 GCA_014730285.1 Candidatus Zixiibacteriota bacterium | reverse complement strand
GCCGTTACGGCTGCCGATATCATCGATCAGGATTTCGCCCGATTCTTTAACCTCGATCCTGGCGTGCTTTCCGGATACGGTTTTGTGCACGATGCAGATATCAGCTTTCTTGCTCCGGCCGATTTGGTATTCGCCCGGCGCGAGATCGAAGCTGTAGTATTTATTTCCGTCAGTCCCGACTAATTTCAGCATATTTACCCGGTAGTATAATAATTTTATTGTCCAAGGTGATTATTTCGAAGTTTTACATCGCAAAAAGATAACAATATTTATGGATTTTTCAATATTAATATGTTGTTAGCGTTAAATCCGGTGGTTTCTGCCATATATTATACCGGCAGGAAGGGGCTCCTGCCAGCGCTTTTTGAAGGCACAATGGACTAACCGCCGGGAATGGGTTCCCGGCGGCACATTTAGGGACTTTATTCTTACGTGCAGGATTTATACCAAAAAATAGTGTACAAATATCTCTCGTCGGAATCCCTAATCCGACGAGAAACACCGTCTGATCAAATCCTGCTTGACAGATATCCGGGGATGGTTTATCCTGTCTGAAAAATTTATCTGCACCCGAAAGGATAAGCGTAATGCCTGATATTTTAAATCTTTCTCTCGATGAAGCGCGGGCGAAATTAATGGAGATCGTGAATGAAAAAGCGGTCTTTAAAGGCGATTTTACCCTCGCTTCGGGACAGAAGTCCAATTATTACATCGACGGCAAGTTTATCTCGCTGACTTCCGACGGCCTGGCATATTTTGCCAAGGTAATCCTCGAGATGATAAAGGATGACGGCGTGAAGTATATCGGAGGCCCCACTCTGGGCGCCGATCCGATTATCGGCGGCACGGTTGCTATGTCGCATCTGATCGGCAGACCTCTGGACGGCTTCATTATCCGCAAGGAACAGCGCGATCACGGGCGCATGCGCATGATCGAAGGACCTCTCAAGGAGGGGCAGAAGGTGATAATTGTCGAGGATGTTACCACCACCGGCGGCTCTGTCCTGAGGGGGATTAAGAGAGTGGAGGAGATGGGCTGCGAGGTCGTTAAGGTGATATGCCTGGTTGACCGTCTTCAGGGAGCCTCGGAGAATTTCGAAAAAGAAGGCTACAACTTCACCCCCATTTTCAGGGTCAACGAGCTCGATATCGATTGATCACATAAACAGATCGTAATTGCCCGAGGCCGAGGGAAAGATCCTGCCTTTGTCCTCGAGGTCGATAGTGGCGCCCTTGCCCAGATAGCGGGCGTCAAATCCGCGGCGGCGCAAATCCTCGGCAAATTCCGGGAAGCCATGCAGGGTCAGAACCTTGTCCGGATTGGCCTCCTCCACGTAGCGGATCAGGTCGTTATAATCGGCATGGTCCGAAAGAGGTATAACGACATCGGCGCTGGTCCTGAAACGTGAGGACTTATCCATGCCCCATCCGGAGAGAAAACATACACGCTTGGGATAAATCCGGTTAAACAGCGACTTATATTTTTTGAAATAGGGTGGGAATACTACAACTTTGCCCTTGAAATCCTTTTCATGCAGGGGATGCAGGTTTTTGAACTTTACCCCGCAGCGCTCATAAAGCTGGCAGAACTTATGGACATTATTCTCGGCATGAAGCTCGAATCCGAAATCGCCCAGAATTTTGATCGCCTCCTGCGCCTTGCCAAGTGAATATGCCAGAATAATCGGCACCTGGTTGGATAGCAGGGTCTTCTGCACGAAGGTTATGAGCTGATCGACCACCTTGTCGCGCTCCGGGAAAACATAGCGGGGATCGCCGTAGGTCGATTCCATGATAAGTATATCGGTGTCGATTATCTCGGCCGGCGGGGTGGTCTCGCATCCGGTCAGCTTGAAATCGCCGGTGTAGACAATCTTGGTTCCGGCTTTGTCGATCTTTATCTGAGCGCAGCCCAGAATATGCCCGGATGAAAACAGCTCCACGGAAAAGCCGCCGAAATCTACGGGTTGATTGTATCCCAGCGCTCGTGCTTTGGTGCGCTTGTAGCGCTGGTTGAAAAACAGAATCGTTTCCGGCGTCGCCAGAATTTTATTGTGCGAGGCAATGTGATCGGTATGGGCATGGGATACGAATGAGAACTCCGCCTTGCGGTGCGCATCTATATTGAATTCCAGCCCTTCGATCTCGACCCCGTTGTTGAATGTCAATTGCATGCGAGAATTCTTTCTATTTTTTGTAGCCGATTTTGCGCAGGAATTCTCTGCGGGTCTTCTTGTGCTCGTCGCCTTCGACACCAAGAGGGGTCAGGCCGTCAACCACGCCCATAGCGCCGCGTCCAAGCTCGGTCTCGGCCACTATGACCTCAACCGGATTGGCGGTGGCGCAGAAAATCCTGCATACCTCGGGACAGGCCTTGATTTGATTTAGTACATTGATCGGAAAGGCATTTCCAAGGAATATCAGGAATGTATGTCCGCACTTTACCCTCAGCATATTATCGGCGGCCAGCTTGATTAGATCGTCATCGGTGCCGGTGGTACGGATCAGCCGTTCCTGCGAGGCCTCGCAGAAGGCCATGCCGAACTTGATACCGGGCACAGCGCCGACCATGAT
>WJIM01000189.1 GCA_014730285.1 Candidatus Zixiibacteriota bacterium | reverse complement strand
GTCCTATTCAGTCCTGAATGTGCCACATTTAGCTTGTTAAGGAAGACTCCGGTCTTTTCCTCGTCGAATTCTTCGGCCATTGTCAGATGAATACTGTTGCCGAAAACAGTTACCTCCCGCACCTCTTCGGACTGCTCGAGTTTCTTCAGAGCCGCCACCAAATCGTCCGTATCGAACTGAAATATCTTTCCACCGGAAAAATCTGACTTTAAGTCCTCCGGAGTATCGATTGCCTTAAGCCTGCCGCTGAATATCATACCCACCCGGTCGGCATGCTCGGCCTCATCCATATAGTGCGTGGTTAAAAATACGGTCGTACCCTTTTTGGAGGCGTTGTAAATAATATTCCAGAAGCCGCGGCGTGCCATAGGATCGACACCAGCGGTAGGCTCATCCAGAAACAAAATGGATGGCTCATGCAAAAGCGCGCATTCAAGCGCAAGACGCTGCTTTAATCCCAACGGCAGATTGGCTGTAGCAGAATTGCGGCTTTTTCCGATTGGAGTATTCTCGAAAAGGTCTTCTATGCGCTGTTTCAGAGTCTCTCCTTTGACATTATAAACACCTCCAAAAAAAAGCAGATTTTCCTCCGGCGAGAGATCGTCATAAAGTGAAAATTTCTGCGACATGTATCCGATGTTCTGTTTGATCTTCTCAGATTCTCGCATAATATCGAATCCGCCGACAGTACCGTTGCCCGAAGTCGGCAGCAAAAGCCCCGTAAGCATCTTGATCGTAGTTGATTTACCCGCGCCGTTAGGCCCCAGAAATGCGAATATCTCGCCTTTTCTGACTTCCAGGCTGATATGATCCACAGCGGTAAAATTGCCGAATTTGCGGGTCAGGTTATTTATGTCTACAGCGTAATCACTCATTGGCGACCATACTGATAAAAAGGTCTTCCAGTTCGGGTTCTATTTCCTGTATCTCTCCTGCGAGCAAATTGTGGTCTTCAAGCAATTTTCTGATTTTCTCGATGTTTTCCTCGGACTCCGGCACGAAGTGGATTTTATTTCCGAAAAGAATTGATGATTTAATCAGACCGGAATCATCGAGCAGACTCTTTGCCTCACGGCTGTCACGGCAATGCGCCTGGTACAAAGACTCTTTCCAGCGCGATTTTATTTCCGAGGGCGTGCCCGAGGCCAGCTCATGGCCGTCCATCATTAGAAGCACCTTATCGCCTCTCTCAGCCTCATCCATAAAGGGGGTGGCCACGATGATCGTTACCCCCTGCTCTTTGAATTCGTTGAGGATATTCCAGAATATTCTCCGCGAATAAGGATCGACGCCGTTGGTGGGCTCGTCCAGTAGAAGCAGCGAGGGTTCGTGTAGAAGCACGCAGCTTAATCCCAGCTTCTGTTTCATCCCGCCCGAGAGCGCCCCGGCCAGCCTCTTCTTAAACCGTTCCAGGCCGGAGAATTCGTACATGCGTGCAAAGATGCGATTGCGCTCTTTGTGCGGTAGGTTATACAGGCGGTAGAAGAATTTCAGATTTTCCTGCACGGTAAGGTCCTCGTATAGGCCAAACCTTTGTGGCATATATCCCAGATTCAGTTTGGCTTTTTCCTCTTCACCCGGAAATTCGTTATCCAGCACTTTGGCTTGGCCTCTGTCGAAGGGAAGTATGCCGGCAAGTATCCTAAGCAGAGTGGATTTCCCTGCGCCGTCCGGTCCGACAATGATATACATCTCGCCCCGCTTGACCGCAAGGGAGAGGCCGTCCAGAGCCTTCATGTCCCCGTAGCTTTTGCTAATACTTTCGGCAATTACAGCATCGGTATCGGTCATGACCATACCCTCAGATCATGAAAAGGATTTTAACGGATTCACTCGGTGAATATAGTGACATCGGCGGGAAGCCCGGGTTTTAATTTATGATCGGGATTGTCGAGGCTTATTCGCATCTCGAATACCAGCTTGACTCTCTCTTCTTTGGTCTGAATATTTTTGGGGGTGAACTCGGCTTCCGGGGAGATAAATTCCACATAACCCTTAAAGTTTCGGTCCGGATATGTATCGATTGTTACATGAGCGCTGTCGTGGAGATTGATTTCACCTATCCTGGTCTCATTGACATAGACATTTATATAAGCATCTTCCAGAAGCGAGAGAGTGTAGATAGGCACTCCGGGCATGGCAAGCTCGCCGACTTCCATATTTTTCGAGGTAATCCATCCCGCGGCAGGAGCATACATCTCGGAATTGGATATCTGTGTTTGAAGCACTTTCTTCTGCGCTTCCAGATTCGCAATTTGAGTTTCCAGCGTCTCTATCTGCTGTCGCGTATAATCGCGCTGTGTACGGATGTCATCATATTGAGATTGAGTGGCGGCTCCGGCATCGAGCGCCTTTTCCGTACGCTTGAGATTTTTGTTCAGATTTTCGAGCTGAATTTCGGCCTGTTCGATCTGGGCATTTATCATCTTAAAGCGCGTATCGATTTCATCAAGCTGAGCCAAAAGCTCCTTGACGTCAATCCTGGCCAGAAGCTCCGATGAATCTGCTTCTTCACCGCGCTCTTTATTTAATTCCATTATCTTTCCGGAAATCTGGGATGAAATATCGATTTCGGTGATTTCAATCGTACCTGTGGCAGTAACTCTTCCAGGCGGATCGGGGGCAAGCTCATTTTTCTGATTGACTATAATCAGGGCGATCAGGCCGCCGATTATCGCTATTATTATTATAAGACCAATGACTTTTTTCATATCCACCTTACTCTCAGACTGGCAATATCTTAATATACTTACGATTGTCAAATAAAAATCAGAAATAGAATTAACTTGAAAATTCACCAAATAGTGTTATGTTATTACCATACTGGCAAAATAAATCTACATTTCCTGGTTAATAAGATGATTAAAGTCCGCAGAATTATAATTTTGGCTTTCGCCTTTTTAAGCCTGCACTTTGGTATTGCTGTCGCTGCCGACGGCCTAATCAAGATACATAATGAGTGGCTGCATGGGCAGCGTGAAGGATCAATGACCGTCGAGGCAATTCTGGAAACCGATTTCGGCGGCCTGGGCATCCCTCTGGGCTTTGATGATAACAG